>NZ_CALAYQ010000023.1:0-46627 GCF_937894855.1 uncultured Zoogloea sp. | reverse complement strand
GCTTCATCAGCTGCAGGCCGGGCTGGAAGAGTTCGGCCCGCACCGCCAGGATCATCGCGCCGCCGACGAAGAACATCAGCAGCGAGAAGGTCAGGTACATCGTGCCGATGTCCTTGTGGTTGGTGGTGGTGAGCCAGCGCATGAGCCCGGTGGGCTGATGACCGTGGCCGTCGTGGTGATCGAGGGCGTGGGTGGCGGTGTTCATCGTGCGGACTCCTTACCGAAGGGCCTTGATCTGGGCGGGCTGGATCATGTCGCCCCTGGCGTTGCCGAAGGCGTTGCGCTCATAGGTGACGATGGCGGCGATGTCGGTGTCCGACAGGGTCGTCTTGAACGCCTGCATCGCGGTGCCGGCCTTGCCGTTCATCACCCGGTCCACGTGGCTGTCGGGGATCAGCTTGCCCTCCGGCGAGAGCAGCGGGCCATTGACGATCTTGCTGCCGGCCAGCGCCGGGAAGGCCGGCGGCACGCCCTTGCCGTCGGGCTGGTGGCAGGCGGCGCATTGCTTCTCGTAGGCGTCCTTGCCGTGGGCGATGAGCTCGTCCTTGGTCCAGGTCTTGTCGCTGCCGGCGGCTGCGGCGGCGAGCTCGCCTTTCTTCTTGTCGACCCACGCGGCGTATTCGGCTTCGGGCACGGCGTGCACCACCACCGGCATGAAGCCGTGGTCCTTGCCGCACAGCTCGGCGCACTGGCCGCGGTAGATGCCGGGCTCCTCGATGCGCACCCAGGTCTCGCGCAGGAAGCCGGGGATGGCGTCGCGCTTGACGCCGAACTGCGGCACCCACCAGGTGTGGATCACGTCGGTGGAGGTGAGCAGGATGCGTACCTTCTTGCCCACCGGCAGCACCATCGGGTTATCCACTTCGAGCAGGTAGTGCTCGCCCTTGGCTTCCTTGCCCTCGATCTGCTCCCGCGGGGTGGACATGGTGCTTATGAAGCGGATGCCCGAATCCGGGTATTCGTACTGCCATTTCCACTGCATCCCGGTTACCTTCACCACCATGTCGGCCTTGGTGCGGGTGTCTTCCATCTCGATCACCGCGTGGAAGGCCGGGATGCCCATCAGCACGAAGTCGATGAACAGCAGGATGCCGAAGGGCACCAGCACCCAGAACCACTGCAGCGCGCCGGTGGGGCCGGTGAAGCGGGCGGGCTCGGCGCCGACGCTCTTGCGGTGCCTGACCATCGAATAGACCATGATCGCAAACACCACCACGAAGAGCACCGTGATGATCACCATGAACTCGTTGTGGATGTTCAGGGTGTCCCGGGCGATGGGGGTGACCGGGGTGGGGAAGTTCCAGCTGAAGTCGGCGCGGGCAGGGCCGGTGGCGAGGAGGGCGCCCAGTCCGGCGAGAAGGCCGGAGATGCGTGGGGCTGACTGAGTGAGGCGGATGCGGGGGTTGAGTGTCGTCAAGGCTCTACCTCTTCTCGTCGTGGGATGATGTCAGGGCTGCAGCCGCTGCCGGAGATCCATCGCCAGCATCTGGCGCTGGTCGGGTGTCATCAGTGCGCCGACCCGCGCGGTCTTGCCGTGGGAACGGATGCACACCAGCGGATCGTCAGGGCGCTCGCCTTCGAGGCTGACCCGGGCCCAGCCGGCATGAAAGCTGTGGTGCGATTCGCAGCCCGGCAGATGGCGGGTGACGGTCAGGCGGTCGCCTTCGAGGCGGATCGATTCGAACGAGGCATCGCGGCGCGCAAGGGCACGCAGGGCGACGAAGAGAAGAAGGAGTTCAAGACCGGCAAAGGGCAGCACCAGCCACGCGCCGGCCAGCCAGAAACCGAGGCTGATGAGGATGCTCGCCGCCAGGATGAGGCCGATGAGGCCGCGGCGGACTGCTGGGGTGAGTGAGCGGTTCGGGCGCGCGATCCATTCACGCGCGCCCGCCGTCTCTCTTGTTGTTATAGCCATGGCGTCTCCTCCAGGCCCTGTCTGCGACTTTTTGACGCAGATCAAATTCTGGAGCCAGTGTAGCATCGTGCATCGTTTTTGCAGTGCACTTGAAAAACGCGCAAGCAGTTGAAACTTAAAGGGGTTTTAAATGATTTCGATGTTGCGCCGCACCATCGTGACGGGCCTGGCGCTTGGCCTGCTGGCGGCCTGCTCGCCGAAGGGGGATGGCGGGCCCGGCGCGGGCTTTGCAAGCACCGACATCACCGGCGCCCAGTATGGCCAGAGCCTCAAGCTCACCGACCACACCGGCACCGTCCGCACCCTGGCCGACTACAAGGGCAAGGTGGTGACGATCTTCTTCGGCTACACCCAATGTCCCGACGTGTGCCCCACCAATCTGGTGAACATGGCCGAGGTGATGCGCCAGCTCGGGCCGGATTCCGACAAGGTGCAGGTGCTGTTCGTCACCGTCGACCCGGAGCGCGACACGCAGGAACTGCTGGCCCAGTACGTGCCGGCCTTCGATGCGCGTTTCGTCGGCCTGTTCGGCGACGCAGCGACCACCGCCGCGGTGGCCAAGGATTTCAAGGTGTTCTATCAGAAGCAGGGCGACACGAGCGGCAAGGCCTACACCGTCGATCACTCCACCGGCACCTACGTGTTCGACCCCCAGGGCCGGCTGCGGCTCTACGTGAAGCACGGCGAAAAGCCCGAGGTGGTCGCTGGCGACATCCGCAAGCTGCTGGCGGGCAAGTAGCCCGACCCGAAATCTGTGCCTATCGGATTTTCAATCTGATCGATCTGTGCCTATACCGGCTCTTGCTGGGCGCGGCACAAAACAAAAGGGCGACCCGGAAGTCGCCCTTTTTGCTGTTGCCTGCGTCTGGATCAGGCCAGCGCCACCAGTTGGGTGCGCATCTTCTGCATCGCCTTGGCTTCGATCTGGCGGATGCGCTCGGCGGAAACGCCGTACTCGGCGGCCAGTTCGTGCAGGGTGGCGGCGTCGCCTTCGGCCAGCCAGCGGCGCTGGACGATGGTGCGGCTGCGGTCATCCAGCGCGGCCAAGGCCTCGTGTAGCCCGCTATCCTGCAGTCGGGCGTATTCGCGCTGGGCGATCACCTCGGACGGTTCGGCGTGGGGGTCGGCCAGGTAGGCGATGGGCGCGAAGCGCTCCTCTTCGTCTTCGGGGCCGGATTCGAGCGCCACGTCGCCACCGGACAGGCGGGTTTCCATCTCGCGCACTTCTTCGGGCTTGACCCCGAGCTGCTCGGCGATGGTGCGGACTTCCTCGCCCTGCAGGGTGCTGCTGCTCGCCTTCAGGCCGCGCAGGTTGAAGAACAGCTTGCGCTGGGCCTTGGTGGTGGCGATCTTGACCAGCCGCCAGTTCTTGACGATGTATTCGTGGATCTCGGCCTTGATCCAGTGGATCGCGAACGAAACCAGCCGCACGCCGCGGTCCGGGTCGAAGCGCTTCACGGCCTTCATCAGGCCGACGTTGCCTTCCTGGATGAGATCGGCGTGGGGCAGGCCGTAGCCGAGGTAACCCCGGGCAATGGCAACCACCAGCCGCAAGTGGGACATGACCAGCTTGCGCGCCGCATCCAGATCCTCGTTCTCCCGGAAGCTGTGGGCGAGGTCGGATTCTTCCTTCTCGGTCAGCAGCGGGATGCGATTCACGCTCTGGATGTATTGATCCAGGCTGCCAACCGCGGACGGGACGGGAAACGACAAGGTATGGGACATCAGTAACAACCTCCTTCACCCAGATGTTAGCACTCCCTGCCTGTGAGTGCTAAGGGGGCGATTGGTTCCGCGGCAGGGGATTTTCCATACCGCACGGGCGACGCCCGCGCCCGTTGTTTACGGCCGCTGCGGGGCGGACTGCATGCCGCGGTGGTGCTTCGCCCGCTGGCCCGCCGCGGCCCGCGCTGTTATCTTCCCGTCGCTACCGAAGGCGCCGCCCGCGCCAGCCCCGAGGACGAACCGTGCACCCCACCGCCGCACTCATCCAGCTTCACGACGACATCGACCAGCGGGTCGGAATGATCCGCGCCGGGCAACCCGACTGGCTGTGCGCCAAGGGCTGCGACACCTGCTGCCGGCGCCTCGCCAGCGTGCCCACCCTCACCGCCGCCGAATGGACGCTGCTGCGGGACGGGCTGGCCGCGCTGCCGCCCGCCCAGCTGGATGAGATCCGCCGCCGCGTGGCCGCGCTGGCCGATGCCGCGGTGCGTCCGGTGGTCTGCCCGATGCTGGATGAGGCCAGCGGCGCCTGCCCGGTGTATCTCAGCCGCCCGGTGGCCTGCCGCACCTACGGCTTCTACATCGAGCGCGACAAGGGCCTGTACTGCCGCGACATCGAGGCGCAGGAAGCCGCTGGCGAACTGGCCGGAGTGGTGTGGGGCAACCACGAGGCCGTGGACCGCCGGCTCGCCGCCCTGGGCGAAACCCGCCCGCTGACCGACTGGTTTGCCGGCTGGACCGACGATCCACCTGCTCGCGGCGCGCCCTGACGGGATTTGCGCGGGTGGCTGCACGCAGAACTTGAAATCCGGCATTGACTGTATATTATTACAGCTTAAAGAGGGTTTCAAAGGTTTCACCATGCCGCGCTTCATCTGCCCCCATTGCCATAGCCCGGTCGATCCCGCATCGATGGATTTCGCCACCGGCCCCGGCGCCTATTACCGCGTCTGCCCGGTGTGCGACGAAGCCGTGCTGGTGTCCCTCGCTGCCGGCCTCCACGCCGCCGAGCCCGAGCCTGCCGCCAACAGTGCGCCCGAGCCGGAGCTCGCCCGATGAGCGACGCCGCCACGGCCGAGCTGCCCGCCTACCTCGCCAGCCTCAACGATGCCCAGCGCGCAGCGGCCCTCCACGGCGCCGGTGAGGCCGCGCCGGGGCCGCTGCTCATCATCGCCGGGGCGGGCTCGGGCAAGACCAACACCCTGGCCCACCGGGTCGCCCATCTGCTCGCCCAGGGCGCCGACCCGGCGCAGATTCTGCTGCTCACCTTCTCGCGCCGGGCGGCCGACGAGATGATCCGCCGTGTCCAGCGCATCGCCGCCCAGGTCTCACCGCGCCATGCCCGGCTGGCCCAGGGCGGCTTTCCGTGGGCCGGCACCTTCCACAGCGTGGGCGCGCGCCTGCTGCGGGAGTTCGCCGGGCGCATCGGGCTTGACCCCGGCTTCACCATCCACGATCGGGAAGATTCCGGCGACCTGATGAACCTCGTCCGCCACGAGCTGGGCTGCTCGGCCAAGCACAAGCGCTTTCCCCTCAAGGGCACCTGCCTTGCCATCTATTCGGCGGCGGTCAACACCCAGGCGCCCCTGGCCGAGGTGCTGCAGTCGAGCTTTCCGTGGTGTGCCGAATGGGAGACTGAGCTCAAGCCCCTGTTCCTCGCCTACGTCGAGGCCAAGCAGGCCCAGCAGGTGCTCGACTACGACGACCTGCTGCTCTATTGGGCGCAGATGGTGGCGGTGCCCGAGCTGGCCGATGAGGTGGGCGGGCGCTTCAGCCACATCCTGGTGGATGAGTTCCAGGACACCAACCGCCTGCAGGCCGGGCTGCTCCAGGCCATGAAGCCCGACGGCCGCGGCCTTACCGTGGTGGGCGACGACGCCCAGTCGATCTACAGCTTCCGCGGCGCCACGGTGCGCAACATCCTCGAGTTTCCCGATCAGTTCGATCCGCCCGCCCGGCGCGTCACGCTGGATCGCAACTACCGCTCCACCCAGTCCATCCTGGCCGCCGCCAACGACGTGATCGCCCAGGCCAAGGAGCGTTTCAGCAAGGATCTGTGGAGCGATCGCACGTCGGGCGAAAAGCCACGGCTGGTGTCGGTGCGCGACGAGGCCGACCAGGCCGCCTACGTGGTCGAGCAGGTGCTGGCCCGGCGCGAGGCGGGGCTCAAGCTCAAGGCTCAGGCGGTGCTGTTCCGCGCCGCCCACCACAGCGTGCGGCTCGAGATCGAGCTCACCCGGCGCAACATCCTCTTCGTGAAGTTCGGCGGCCTGAAGTTTCTCGAGGCCGCCCACGTCAAGGACGTGCTCGCCATCCTGCGCTGGGCGCAGAACCCGCGGGATCGCGTGTCGGGTTTCCGGGCGGTGCAGCTCCTTCCGGGCATAGGGCCGAAGACGGCCGGGCGAATCCTCGACAACATCCAGGCCGCCCCGTCAGGCTGCCAGCTGCTGCCCGAGCAGCCGGTGCCCGAGGCCGCCCGCGCCGAATGGGAAGTCTTTGCCCGGATGGTCGAAGCCCTCGATACCCCAGGCGCCTGGCCGGCGCCGCTGGAGCGCCTTGCCCAGTGGTACGAAGCCGGGCTCGACCGCCTGTACGAAGACGCCGCCGTGCGTCAGGCCGACATCCAGCAGCTCGTGCGCATCGCCGCCACCTACCCGAGCCGCGAGCGCTTCCTCACCGAGCTCACCCTCGATCCGCCCGACGCCACCAGCGACGAATCCGGCGCCCCGCTGCGCGACGAGGATTACCTCATCCTCTCCACCATCCACTCCGCCAAGGGGCGCGAGTGGCCGGCGGTGTCGGTGCTCAACACGGTGGATGGCTGCATCCCGTCTGATCTCGCCACCGGCAGCGAGCGGGAGATCGAGGAGGAGATGCGTCTGCTCTACGTGGCGATGACCCGCGCCAAGGATCACCTGGACCTCATCGTGCCCCAGCGTTTTTACGTGAGCGGGCAGGCCGCCACGGGCGATCGCCATGTGTATGCCAGCCGCACCCGCTTCATCCCCAACCGGCTGCTGGATCGCTTCGAGAGCACCAGCTGGCCACAGGTTGCGCCGGCAGCAGACGTCGATCCCGAGGCCCGCGAGAAGGCGGTGGATCTGGCGGCGCGGATGCGGGCGATGTGGCGCTGAAGGGGAGGGCGGGTCAGGGCTCGCCCTGGGGGCCGATGCGGAAATCCGCCAGCAGGGTGTCGGCGTCGGGCGTGAGGGGGCGGCCCTTGCTCTTCGTCCGGTTGTCCCGCGATGCATCGCGCCCGCAGGACGGCATGGCCACCACGGGCCGCGACGGATGCTTCTGGCCATAGCCGCTCAGGTCGTACACCTGGCCGTTGATCACCGTCCAGCAGTCGCCGGGCTTGTTGTGGCGGGCGACTTCGGCACGGCTGATGCGCTTTTCCACCGGCGCGGCGGCCACCGGGGCGGGCGCCGGTGCCGGCGGCGGTGTCATTCCGCTGCCCTGCCAGATCGCCGCGACCGCCAGCCAGAAGCCAACCGTGCCCAGATAGAACAGCTTGTGCATCATTTGAAATCGAAGGGTTCGAAATGGATGTGCCTGTCGGGCACTCCGCGGGCGCGCAGCAGCGCCACGGCGGCCTGCAGCATGGCGGGAGGCGCGCACAGGTGGCAGTGCCAGCCGGTCAGATCGGACGCCTGGGGCAGGATGGCTTTCAGGTTCGGCGCCCTCGGGCCGGTTTCCCGGGTCTCGAGGTGCAGGCCGGCGTCGTGGCTGGCCAGTTCTTCGAGTTCGTCAAGGCAGGCCGCGCCGGCGTCGTCGGGGTACAGGTAGATCAGGCGTGTGGGGGACGGCAGCCGGCCCTTGCGCAGCTTTGCGATGAAGGGCGCGATGCCGGCGCCGCCCGCCAGCCAGATGGCCGGCGGCACGTTGTCCTGGGAGACGAAATCGCCGAAAGGCCCCTGGATGCGCACGGCCACGCCGGTGTTGAGGGCCTGCAACTGGCGGGTGCAGCTGCCCAGCGCCTTGATGCCCAGCGAGATCTGCCCGTCCAGGCGCACGCCCGTCAGGGGGTAGGGGTGGAATTCGCCGCAGCCCTTGAAGTCTGGCCCGGCGCCAAAGGCGGCCAGCACGAACTGCCCGGTGTCGGCCTCGATCGGCAGGGTGAGGGGTTTGATGCGCACGTCCACGCTGTCGGCGGCCGGGTGGGCGACGTGGTCCACGATGAAGGGGCGGGCGTTCAGGCCGCCGCCGCGCAAGGCCTGCCACAGCATGAAGGCGAGGGCCAGGATCGGCAGGCCCAGCAGGGGATGGGTGTGGCCCAGCGCCGCCAGGTGGGCGACCGCCAGCATCACCGCCAGCCCGAGCAGCCAGTGGGACGCCCGCCAGATGTCGTAGGGCAGCCGCCGGGCCAGCGACACGCCGACGCCCACCATCAGCCCCAGCAGGGCCGCCCAGCCCAGCCAGCCGGGCCAGCCCTGCTGGAGCGGGTCCAGCGCCGACCAGGCCTGTTGCGGCGATTCTTCCCAGCTGTCGGCGGCCAGGGCCAGGGGGTGGAGCAGCAGCGCCAGATAGGCCAGGATGCCCAGCACGTTGTGCCAGCGGTACAGCCGCTCCAGCCCGCCCAGCCATTCGGTCACCCGTGGGGGGCGGAGCATTGTCAGCAGGCCGGCGAGGATCAGGCCAACGCCAACCCAGCCCGCAACGATCGCGACATTGCGCCCGGGTGTGAGGTTTTCGGGGTAGGCCCAGTAGACCGGAAGGGCGATCAGCAGCCCGGAGATCAGCGGCAGGGAGAGCCGGTTCAGTACGTTCATGTTGCTGGGCGGCTTACGGCTGGTCGGTTCGGGCTTGCAGGTGGGCGCAGAAATCTGGCCCGCCAGCCACCTCGCGCCCCGCGGCCCTGGCGCGCAGGGCGATCAGGCGCAGGTGGTCTTCCCGGTGGCGCAGGCAGTCGTCGTGGGTGCGAAAGCCGCGCACGCGGGCCTGATGTTCGATGCGTTCCGCCGGGCTCATCAGCGGCCAGCCGGGGGTGTTGCCCTCGTTCGCCCGCCACGGGCCGCGGGCAAACGCGCCGCCGGCTGCGCAGCCGAGCGCCAGGACGAACATCGTCCGGTACCCCCGCTTGATCATGACATCTCCCTACCCAAGGCTCACGGGCGTCAGTTTACTCCGCCTCTCCGGTCGCCTTGTGCCTTCCGTGAAACACATTTTCTGCCTTGAAGGCCTTTGGAGCCAGCCGCGGCGCCGCGGATCGGGCTGGCGAGGCGTGGGACGGCGGGGTGATGTGCAATCGGGTGCCTATTTTGTCATGGACAAATGGTTCTGGATTGCCTAAAATTGAGTCAGGTTCAGCCTCGCTAAGGTTTGTGCCTGTTTTGTGTCAAAGACAAAACGGTTTTCTCCTCCTGAGTGGCGTGGCCGGGTGGCCTTTTGAAGGGGTCGAGCATGTCCAGACTGTTCAAGCGGCTTCCCGGCCAAGTGCCAACCCCCGCCGGCGCCGAACGCGTGGTGCTGCGTCGCCTTCCCCGCATCCTGTTGATCGGCACCCTGCTGCTGGCCCTGCCGCCGTTGGTTGTCCGTCTGCTCACCGACATGGCGCCGGGCCTGGCGATGGTGGATATCTACTGCGTGAGCCTGATCGTCCTGCATTGGACGGTGGTCTTTACCGTGGGGATCGGGGCCTTCATCGTGATGGTGATGAAAGGCCCGGCCTACGTGGCCGACGCCTATCCGCTCTCCGACGCCGAGCGGCCCGGCTGAGGGCCGCCGGCGCCGTCAGCCGCCGTCATCCTGCCGACCACTCACCAGCCTGTCCGGATCAAAACCCTTGGCAACCAGCCGGGCGCGGATGCTTGCCTCAATGCGCGCATCGAGCGCCGGCTTGCGCGCGAGCACCCACAGGAAGCGCCGCGATGGCTCGCTGACCACCACCCACTGGTAGTTGTCGTCGAGCTCCACCACCCAGTAGTCACCCCACACCAGCGGCAGGAAGGACAGCCACGCCGGCGCAAAGCGCACCTCCAGCTTGGGTGACGTAGGCCCGCCGAGCTGCCGGGCCTGGCCGATCGCTTCGTTCATGCGGCCGTCGGCCAGCCGGCAGCGGTTGGTCACCCGCACGGTGTTGTCGGCTTGCAGCTGGTAATCGGCCGAGGATTCGCCGACGCATTGCTTCTGGAAGCGGTTGGGGTAACGGGCGATCTCGTGCCAGCGCCCCATGTAGCGGGGCACGTCGAGGGATTCGATGGTGGTGAGCGGGGCGGCGGCATCGTCGGCCACGGCCGCCAGCGGCGCCGCGACGGCCAGCGCAGCGGCGATCAGCAGGCGCTTCATGACGCAGTGGCCCGGGCGGCGCGCCAGGCGGCAAGGGCGGCGAGGGCGTCGTCGAGGGTGGCGAAGAGCTGCACGCCTTCCTGACGGGCCACCCGGGCCACGCCACGGCCGCCGGCCCACAGGTCGATGTTCGCCGGCAGCATCTGGCGCAGCTGCTGGAGCAGGCCGGGGATCTGGCGCTGGGGAAACGCCACCGAGAACGACAGTGCGACGATGTCGGCCCGGTGGGCCTCGGCGGCGCGGCTGATCTCCAGCAGCGGCATCTGGGTGCCCAGCGGCACACAGTCGGCACCCTCCAGGGCCAGCATCGATTCGGCCATCAGCAGACCCAACACGTGGGGCTCGTCGGGCACGCTGGTCAGCAGCACCCGCGGGCCGCGACCGGCCGTGGGCAGGGTGGCGATCACCTGGCGCAGCAGGCGCTTGGTGAGCTCGGTGTACAGGTGTTCCTCGAAGACTTCGAAGCTGCCGTTCTCCCAGGCTTCGCCCACCTTTTCGGTCAGCGGGGCGATGGTGTCCTGGACAAAGTGCTGCAATCCCTGGCGAGCGAGGCGTTGCTGCATGGCCTGCTGATAGCCGGCGGAATTGTGCTGCTTGATGAGGGCAAGCAGCTCGTCCAGCTCGACGGCCTCGGCCGGCGGGGTGGATTCGACCGGCCGCGGGCGGCGCGGGGCCAGGCTGGCGAGCTCGTCGGCCGGTGCGCCGATCAGCTTGCCGGGCCGATGCCCTTGATCCATCAGGCGTTTGATGAGGCGCAGGCGCTCCACCTGATCGGCCGGATAGACCCGCTCGCCGTTGCAGTCTCGTTGTGGCGTCGGAAAGCCGTAGCGCCGCTCCCACATGCGCAGGACGTCCTTGGATAGCCCGGTGTCGCGCTCCACGGCGGCGATGTTGAAGCTGAGGGTGTTCATATTTGTCCTGAACAAATGTTAGACAAACCGTTGACAAATGGGAATCTGATCCCTATCTTACGAACAAAGAGCTATTTTGTCTAGGACAAACAAAAAGTGAGGCTGAACATGCGTATCCAATCTGGCGGTTTTGCCTGGCTTGCGGCGGTGGTGCTGGCCGGTGCTGCGCCCGGCGTGGCATCCGCAGCCTGCCCGCCGCTGCTGGAGCACAGCTTCACCACGCTCCAGGACGGCAAGCCGATGCCCCTGTGCCAGTACGCCGGCAAGGTGATCCTGGTGGTGAACACCGCCAGCTACTGTGGCTTCACCAGCCAGTACGACGGGCTCGAAAAGCTCTACGCCCGCCTGAAGGACAAGGGGCTGGTGGTGGTCGGGTTTCCGTCCAACGACTTTGGCGAGCAGGAGCCCGGCAACGACAAGGAAATCGCCGATTTCTGCCGGCTCACCTACGGGGTGAAGTTTCCGATGGCCAGCAAGACGGTGGTCAGCGGCAAGGGCGCCAACCCCTTCTATCTGAAGCTCGCCGAGATCACCGGCAGCCGCCCCAAGTGGAACTTCCACAAATACCTCATCAACCGGGATGCGACCCAGGTGGTCGCGTACACCAGTTTCACCAAGCCGGACGACAAGGAATTGGTCAACAAGATTGACCAATTCCTCAAATAACCCCAACGTCAGGAGCCTGCCCCGATGAATGCCCCCGAGTCCCTTTTTCTCCCCGACGTGCAGTCCTCCGTCGATCATCGCCGGCTGGCGATCCACCAGGTGGGCGTGAAGGGCCTGCGCTACCCCCTCGCCTGGCGGGCTGCCGGCGGCGAGACGGTGAACTCCGTTGCCACCGTGACCATGAGCGTCGGCCTGCCGCCGGAGGTCAAGGGCACCCACATGTCGCGCTTCGTCGAGCTGCTCGAAGCCCGCGACGGCGCCCTCGACCACGCCGGCCTGCTGGCCATGGCCGACGAGATGCTGCTGCGCCTGGATGCCGCCAGCGGACGCATCGAGATGGCTTTCGCCTACTTCATCAAAAAGGCGGCGCCGGTTTCTGGCGTGGAGAGCCTGCTCGACTACGACGTGACCCTGATCGCCGAACGGCTCGAGAACGAGGCGCCCCGGCTCACCCTGCGGGTCGTCGCGCCCGTCACCAGCCTGTGCCCGTGCTCCAAGAAGATCTCGGCCTACGGCGCCCACAACCAGCGCTCCCACATCACGCTGGAGGCCCGCCTGCGCGCGCCGATGGACATCGAGGAGCTGGTGCGCATCGCCGAGGATGAAGCCTCGTGCGAGGTCTTCGGGCTGCTCAAGCGGCCGGATGAAAAGTGGGTCACCGAGCGCGCCTACGACAACCCCAAGTTCGTCGAGGATCTGGTGCGCGACATCGCCCTGCGCATGGCCGCCGAGCCGCGCATCGCCGAATGGAAGGTGGCCTCCGAGAACTTCGAGTCCATCCACAACCACTCCGCCTACGCCGAGCTGTACGGCTGCAACCCCTGAGGCGCGCCATGCACGCAAAGCAACGCATCGCCGTGGTCGGGGCCGGCATCTCGGGCCTCGCCACCGCCTGGCTGCTGGGCCGCCAGCACGCGGTGACCCTCTTCGAGGCCGGCGACTACCTGGGCGGTCACACCAACACCGTGGATGTGACGCTGGAAGGGCGCACGCATCCGGTGGACACCGGCTTCCTGGTGTTCAACGAGAAGACCTACCCCAACCTCATCGCCCTGTTTGCGCTGCTGGGCGTGGAGAGCGTCGAGACCGAGATGTCCTTCGCGGTCAGCCTCGAATCGCCCAACCTCGAATGGGCCGGCAGCAACCTGGCGACGATCTTCGGCCAGAAGCGCAACCTGGTGCGCCGGCGCTTCTGGGCGATGCTCTCCGACATCCTGCGCTTCAACCGCGAGTGCACCGCCTGGCTCGACGCCAACCCCGACAACGACCGCCGGCTGCGGGATTTCCTCACCGAGGGGCGCTACTCCCGCGCCTTCGCCGACTGGTATCTGCTGCCCATGGCCGCCGCCATCTGGTCCTGCCCCACCGGCCAGATGCTCGACATGCCGCTGGCCACCTTCATCCGCTTCTGCCACAACCACGGCCTGCTGCAGATCTTCGACCGGCCCATGTGGCGCACCGTCAAGGGCGGCGGGCGCGAATACGTGCGGCGCATCGCCGCCCAGCTCGACGACGTGCGGCTCGCCTGCCCGGTGACGTCGGTGCGCCGCAGCGGGGCCGGCCTGCAACTCACCCATCGCCACGGCACCGAGACCTTCGACCAGGTGGTGATGGCCTGCCACAGCGACCAGGCCCTGACGATCCTCGGCGACGCCGCCAGCCCCGCCCAACGCGAGCTGCTGTCGGCGATCCGCTACCAGCCCAACCGCGCCGTACTGCACACCGACAAGGCGCTGCTGCCCCGTGATCCGCGCCTGTGGTCGGCGTGGAACTACCTTGCCGGCCGCGGCGAGCCGGGCCATCAGCCGGTGGGCGTGTCCTACCTCATCAACCGCCTGCAGCCGCTGCCCTTCCGCACGCCGGTGGTGGTCACCCTCAACCCCGCGCGGGAGCCCGACCCCGCGAGCGTGATCGCCGAGTTCGACTACGCCCACCCGATCTTCGACGGCCCGGCCATCGCCGCCCAGCAGCGCTTGCCGGCGGTGCAGGGGGAGGGTGGCGTGTGGCTGGCCGGCGCCTGGGGCAGCTTCGGCTTCCACGAAGACGGCCTGCGCTCGGCGCTGGCGGTGGCCAACCGGCTCGGCGTGATGGCCCCATGGCAGGGCGCAGCGCCGGCTGACGTCCGCCAGGCCGAAATGGCCTGAGCGCCCCATGGACACCGCTCCGTCACTCTTCGTCGGCCACGTGATGCACCGCCGGCTACGCCCGGCGATGCATGCCTTCGTGTATCCGGTGTTCTTCGTGCGGCTGCCCCTGCGCCGGCTCGAATCCGCCCGCCGGGCGATCTTCGGCGTCGAGCGCTGGAACCTCCTCGGCTTTCGCACCGCCGACCACGGCCCCCGCGACGGCAGCCCGCTGCTGCCGTGGATCGAGTCCCTGCTGCGCGCCCGCGGCCTGCCGCCGGATGGCGAGATCGTCCTGCAGACTTTTCCGCGCGTGTTCGGCTACGTGTTCAACCCGGTGAGCTTCTGGTTCTGCCACGACCGCGCCGGCCTGCTGGTGGCGGTGCTGGCCGAGGTGAACAACACGTTCGGCGGCCGCCACGCCTATTTGCTCCACCACCCGGACGGCGCGCCCATCTGCGACGCCGACGAGTTTGGCGCCGACAAGGTCTTCCACGTCTCGCCCTTCAACCGCGTGGAAGGCAGCTACCGCTTCCGCTTCCAGCTCGGCCGCAGCGTGCAGGCCGTGCACATCGACTACGACGACGCCGAAGGCGAGCTCCTCGCCACCGCCATCAGCGGCCGTCCGCGGGCGTGGACGACCCGCGCCCTCGCCGCCGTCCTCGCGCGGATGCCCTTCCTCACCCTGGGCGTGATCGCCCGCATCCACTGGCAGGCCCTGCGCCTGTGGTGGAAGGGCGTGCCCTTCCTCGGCGCCCGCCCCGCCAACCCAGCCCTACGGGAATCGACAAAATGAACAACACGATGATCCTGCGCGGCGTTGCCCGCGATGCCTCGTCCCGCGACACCCGCACCGTCTTCGACCTGCTCGACAAGCTCGAAGGCGGCCCGCTGGAGGTGCGCCTGCCCGACGGCTCCTGCGTGCTCTTCGGCCACGGCGACCGGGGCGTCACGCTGCAGGTGCACGACAAGGCCGTGTTCAGCCAGATCCTCGCCCGGGGCGACATCGGCCTCGCCGAAGCCTACATCGACGGCCTGTGGGATTCGCCCGATCTGCCCGGTCTGCTCACCCTGCTCGCCGCCAATCGCGACGTGCTCAAGAAGGCACTCTACGGCTCGTGGCGCGAGCTGCTGTCGGCGCGCCTGCGCCACTGGCTCAACCGCAACAGCCGGGCCGGCAGCAAGCGCAACATCATGGCCCACTACGACCTGGGCAACGACTTCTACAGCCTGTGGCTCGACCCCAGCATGAGCTACTCGTCGGCCCTGTACCGCGAGGCGCTGGAGCCGACCTTCGAATCCGCCCAGGAGGCCAAGTACCGCCGCATCCTGCGCCGCCTCGACCCCGAACCCGGTCAGCGCATCCTCGAGATCGGCTGCGGCTGGGGCGGTTTTGCCGAGCTCGCCACCCGTCGCGGCGCCCAGGTCACCGGCCTCACCCTGTCGCCGGCCCAGCAGGCCTGGAGCCGCGCCCGGGTGCCCGAGGCCGACATCCGCCTGCAGGACTACCGGGACGTGAAGGAGCGCTTCGACCACATCGTCTCCATCGAGATGTTCGAGGCGGTGGGCGAGCGCTGGTGGCCCAGCTATTTCCGCACCATCGCCCGCAACCTCGCCCCCGGCGGCAAGGCGCTGGTGCAGAGCATCACCATCCACGACGAGCTCTTCTCCCGCTACCGCAAGGGCACCGATTTCATCCAGCAGTACATCTTTCCCGGCGGCATGCTGCCGTCGCGCAAGGCCTTCCGCGCGGTGGCGGCAAAGGCCGGGCTGGCGGTGAAGGATGAGTTCGCCTTCGGCCACGACTACGCGGTGACCCTCGCCCAGTGGCGCGCCAACTTCGACGCCAACTGGCCGCGCATCGAGCGGCTGGGCTTCGACGACACCTTCCGCCGCCTGTGGCGGATGTATCTCGGTTACTGCGAGGCGGGCTTCCGGGCCGGCAGCGTCGATGTGGTCCAGTTTGAACTCGTCCACCGCTAGGCGCCGGCTGCTGCTGGCGCTGGCCATCTGGCCGTGGCTGCCGGCCTTCGCCGCCGAGCCGGCCGCGCCCGTCCGCGGGTTGCGCCGCTGGGGGCAGGGCGAGTTCCGGCGCTTCGGCTTCCTCGTCTATGAGGCCACCCTGTGGGGCAACGACGACCCCGTTCGTCCGCCGCTGGCCCTGCGCCTCGACTACCGGCGCAACATCGCCGGCAGCGCCATCGCCGACGCCAGCGTGAAGGAGATGCGCCAGCTTGGCGCCGACGAAGCCCTGCTGCGCCGCTGGGGCCCGGAGATGGCCCGGCTCTGCCCGGACGTGAAACCCGGCGACCACATCGTCGGCGTGTATCGGCCGGAGGGCGCGAGCTTCCTGTTCAACGGCCGGCCTCTGGGCGAGATCCCGGAGCCGGAATTCGCCCGCCGCTTCTTTGGCATCTGGCTCGACCCCCGCACCAGCGCCCCGGATCTGCGCGCCGCCCTGCTGCGTCGGCCGGAAGGCTGAGATGCCCGCCCGCCGCGCCCTTGCCTACGGCCTGCTGGGCCTGCCGCTGGCCTTTGCCGCGCTGCCGGTTTATGTGCATGTGCCGCGGCTGTATGCCGAAACCGCCGGGCTGCCGCTGGCGCTGCTGGGGGCGATCCTGCTGGGCGCACGCCTCCTCGACGCCGGCATCGACCCCTGGTTGGGCTGGCTGGCCGACCGGCTGCCCCGGCGCGGGATGCTCGCGGTGGCGCTGCTGCCCTTTGCCGCCGGCTTCGCCGCCCTCGTCAATCCGCCCGCCAGCCACGCCGCCGCCTGGCTGCTGGGCGCGCTGGCGCTTACCTATCTCGGCTTCTCGGCGGCCACCGTGGCCTACCAGGCCTGGGGCGCCGACATCGCGCCGGATTCGGCTGAGCGCACCCGCTTCACCGCCGCCCGGGAAGGCTTCGGCCTTGCCGGCGTGGTGCTCGCCGCGGCCCTGCCCGGGCTGTTGGCGGCGGATCACAACACCGGCCTCGGCCGGCTGGGCTGGGTGCTGCCGCCCCTGCTGCTGGTGACCGCGGTGACGACGCTGGTGGGCGTAGGGCCGGCGGCAGGGCGCGTCGCCGCGCTGGCCGAGCCGGTCGGGGCCAGCCTGCGGGGCGCGCTGGGCGATGCCGCCTTCCGGCGCCTGCTGGCGGTGTTCGTCGCCAACGGCCTGGCCGCGGCGCTGCCGGCCACCTTGTTCCCGTTTTTCGTGGCCGACGTGCTTGAGGCCGACGCCGCCGGCGGGCCGCTGCTGGTGGCCTACTTCCTGGCCGGCGCGGCGTCGCTGCCTCTGTGGGTGAGGCTCGCCGCGCGGCACGGCCGGGTGACCGCCTGGCTCGGCGCGATGGGGCTGGCGATGCTCGCCTTCGGCTGGGCGGCCCGGTTGGGGGCCGGCGACGTGGCGGGCTTTGCGCTGGTCTGCGTGGCCTCCGGGCTGGCACTCGGGGCCGATCTGGCGCTGCCCGCCGCCATCGCCGCCGACCTGGGCGAACGTCAGGGCCGGGCCGGCGCCTGCTTCGGGGTGTGGAACCTCGCCGCCAAACTCAACCTGGCCCTCGCCGCCGGGCTGGCCCTGCCGCTGCTGGCGTGGCTGGGCTATCAACCGGGCAGCGGCACCGGGCTGCCCGCCCTCAGCTTCACCTACGCGCTGCTGCCGCTGGCCTTCAAGGCGGTGGCGGCGGCGCTCCTGTGGCGCTGGCGCCACCTGCTGGAGATCACATCATGAAAACCCTGCTTGCCACGGCCCTGTGCCTCGGCCTCACCGCCTGCGCCTCGCCCGGCGTCGAACAGTACAAGGCCGAAACCCCGGTGCTCGATCTGCGCACCTACCTCAACGGCACCGTTGATGGCTGGGGGATGTTCCAGGGGCGCTCCGGTGAGGTGAAGAAGCGCTTCCACGTGGTGATCGACGCCCGCTGGGAGGGCGACACCGGCGTGCTCGACGAGCACTTCCAGTGGTCCGACGGCAGCACCTCGCGCCGCGTGTGGACGCTCACCCGCCAGCCCGACGGCACCTACCGGGGCCGCGCCGACGACGTGGTCGGCGAGGCCACCGGCGAGCTCGCCGGCAACGCCCTGCGCTGGCGCTACGTGCTGGCCCTGCCGGTGGATGGCCGCACCTATCACGTGGATTTTGATGACTGGATGTTCCTGATGGACGGGCAGGTGATGATGAACCGCTCGTACATGTCGAAATGGGGCTTCCGGCTGGGCGAGGTGACCCTCACCTTCGTCCGCCGGCCCGGGTCATGAACCCGAAGATCACTGACTGGCGCGGCCGGCGGGTGTGGCTGGTGGGCGCCTCCAGCGGCATCGGCGCGGCGCTGGCGCAGCATCTGGCCGGGCTGGGGGCGCGGCTGGCCCTCACCGCCCGCAGCGCCGACCGGCTGGCGGGGCTCGATCTGGGCGACGCCGAGGTGCTGATCCTGCCCTGCGACGCCACCGACGCCGCAGCCCTGGCGGCCGCCCGGGACAGCCTCGTTGCCGCGTGGCAGGGGGTCGATCTGGTGATCTACCTCGCCGGCGACTACGTGCCGATGACCGCTGCCAGCTTCGATCTGGCGGTGGCCGAGCGGGTGGTGGCGGTCAACTTCGGCGGGGCGATGCGCCTCGCCGCCTGCGTGCTGGGCGATCTGCAGCCCGGTGGCGGGATCGCCTTCGTGGCCAGCGTGGCCGGCTACCGCGGCCTGCCCCGGGCGCTGTGCTACGGGCCGGGCAAGGCGGCGCTGATCCACTTTGCCGAATGCCTGCATTTCGATCTGGCGCCGAAGGGCGTGGGCGTGTGGGTGGTCAATCCCGGCTTCGTCGCCACCCGGCTCACCGCCCGCAACGACTTTGCCATGCCGGCGCTGATGAGCCCCGATGCCGCCGCCGCGGCGCTGGTGGCGGGGTTCGCCACGGGGCGCTTCGAGATCGATTTCCCGAAACGCTTCACCCGCATCATGAAGCTGCTGGCGCTGCTGCCTTACCGCTGGTATTTCCCGCTGGTGCGCCGGCGGACCGGAGCCTGAGATGAGCCTGAACGCCCTGATCGCCTTTTACGAGAGCCTCACCGAGGAGAGCGTCGTCCGCCTGCCGGCCTTCTACACCGAGGACGCCACCTTCACCGACCCCTTCAACGACGTGCGCGGCGTGCGGGCGATCCAGCGCATCTTCCGGCACATGTTCCGGCAGGTGGAGACGCCGCGCTTCGTGGTGCTCGAAAAGGTGGCCGATGCCGACGGGGCGGTGCTGGTGTGGGCCTTCCACTTCCGTTTCCGGCGCAGCGGGCCGCCGCAGGTGATCCAGGGCGTGTCCCACCTCAAGTTTGACGACGACGGCCGGGTGAATTTCCACCGGGATTACTGGGATGCCGCCGGTGAGCTCTACAGCAAGCTGCCCGGCATCAAGTTGCTGATGACGCTGCTGCGGCGCAAGCTGGCGGCCTGAACCGCGCGCCGTGACGTCCGGGTTAAAGCCCCGGAGCATGCTGCCGATAATGGGAGCGGTGGTACGCTGTGCCACATTGGCGACCCGGCGCACCCCCGGGGCACGGTCGAACCCCCGCATTCCCAATCGAGGCAGGTCATGATCAGCAACGGCAGCTCCCCGCAACCGGTCGAAAACAAGCCGGGCCAGACCATCCTGATCGTGGACGACACGCCTCAGAACCTGACCATCCTCGGCGAGCTTCTCCAGCCTTATTACCGCGTCCGCGCGGCCAACTCCGGCGAGCGTGCCCTGCGGGCCGCCGGGCTGCAGCCACGCCCCGACCTGATCCTGCTCGACGTGATGATGCCGGACATGGACGGCTACGCAGTGATGGAACGCCTGCGCGCCGACCCCGCCACCCGCAACATCCCGGTGATCTTCGTGACCGCCATGCACGGTGTCGAGAGCGAGGAGCACGGCCTCGAGCTGGGGGCCGTCGACTACATCACCAAGCCCATCAACCCGGCCATCGTGCTCGCCCGGGTGCGCACCCACCTGGAGCTCAAGCAGGCCCGCGACCGGCTGTCCGTCGAGAACCAGTGGCTCGAAGGCGAAGTGGCCCGGCGGATGCGTGAGAACCTGCTGATTCAGGATCTCAGCGTGCGCGCGCTGGCTTGTCTTTCTGAGGCCCGCGACAACGAGACCGGCCTGCACATCGTGCGCACCCAGACCTACGTGGAGCTGCTGGCCCGTCGCCTCGCCGACCACGACCGCTTCCGTGACGCGCTGGCCGGTGACCGCCTGGGGATGATCGTCAAGGCCGCGCCGCTCCACGACCTGGGCAAGGTCGGCATCCCCGACGGCATCCTGCTCAAGCCGGGCAAGCTGACCGACGAAGAATTCGAGATCATGAAGCACCACGCCACCATCGGCGCCGACGCCATCGGCAAGGCGATGGAGCAGGCTTCGGCCAGCGCCGGCGCCGATGCGGCCGAAAGAGCTTCGCGGGCCTTCCAGTTTCTGGGCGTGGCGCGGGAGATCGCCCTCGGCCACCACGAGAAGTGGGACGGCTCCGGCTACCCGCAGCGCCTGGCCGGTGATGACATCCCGGTGTCGGCCCGCCTGATGGCCCTGGCCGACGTGTTCGACGCGCTGATGACCCGCCGCGTGTACAAGCCGCCCTTCAGCCTCGAGGAGACCACCCGGATCATCCGCGACGGCCGCGGCAGGCATTTCGACCCGGACGTGGTGGACGCCTTCATGGCGTGTCGCGACGCCTTTGCCGATATCGCCGTGCGCCTTGCTGACCCGATGCCGGAAGACGCGGAGCAGGCGCGATGATCCCGTCTCCGCCCCGTCCGCCTCACTGAAAGCCGCCCCCCATGCGCTGCTCCCGCCGTGTCCGATCCGATTCAGGAAGCGCGGAATGGCGCGTGCGGCAGGGCGGCCTGGCGGGCACCACTGCCTTCCGCCGTCGCCGGCTGACACGGCAGGCCACCGATGCCGCCGACGCCCGCGAGCAGCTTGCCGGCACCCTCGACGCGCTCCCCGACGCCTACCTTGAGCTGGACCGTGACGGCCTTTGCCTCGACGCCCACGTCCGCCACTCCGCCCTTTTCGCCGACCAGCCCGGGCCCCTTGCCGGACACGACATCCGCACCCTTTTGGCGCCCGAGCCCGCTGCCATCCTGACGGCAGCCCTGGCGGCCGCCGACGCCCACGGCAGCGACATGGGCCGCACCCTGCAGATCGAGGCCGGCGGCCAGACCCACTGGTTCGAGCTGGCCGTCACCGCCCGCCCGGGCGCCGGCACCACGCGCTTCATCGTGCTGGCCCGGGACATCACCGCCCGCCGCCAGGCCGATCTGGACCAGAGCAGCCTGCTGGAGGCCGAGGTGGCCCGGCGCACTGCCGATCTCGCCACCGCCATCGAGGAAGAGGCGGCGATCCTCGATTCGGCCAGCGTCGGCATCGTGGTGCTGAAGGAGCGGCGGATCGTCCGCACCAACCGGCGGATGGACGAGATGTTCGGCTACGCCCCGGGGGAGCAGGTCGGTCAGTTCACCCGCATCTGGTATTGCAGCGAAGAAGACTGGGCCGAGACCGGGCAGGAGGTGCGCAGCCAGGTGTGGCGCGGCCAGACCCACCAGCGCGTGCAGGAAGTCCAGCGCCGCGACGGCAGCCGTTTCTGGGTCCGCATGTCGGGCCGGGCGATCGACGCGGCCGACCCGACCAAGGGCATGGTCGGGATCATCGAGGACATCACCGCCGAGCGCGCCGCGGCCGAGGAGATGCAGCGCGCCCGGGCCCTGGCCGAAGAAGCCGTGCGGGTGAAGTCGGATTTCCTCGCCAACATGAGCCACGAGATCCGCACTCCGATGAACGCCATCGTCGGCATGGCCTACCTCACGCTCCAGACCAGCCTCTCCGGGCGCCAGCGGGATTACCTCACCAAGATCCAGGCCGCCAGCCAGCACCTGCTGGGCATCATCAACGACATCCTCGACATCTCGAAGATCGAGGCCGGCAAGCTGGTGATCGAGCACGTGGGCTTCTCCCTCGACCGGGTGCTCGACAACGTCACCGGCCTGATCGCCGAGAAGACCGCCGAGAAGGGGCTGGAGCTGATCGTCGATGTGGCCGACAACGTGCCCGGCGAGCTGGTCGGCGACCCGCTGCGGCTCGGACAGATCCTCATCAACTTTGCCAACAACGCGGTGAAGTTCACCGAGCGCGGCGAGGTGACGATCCGCGTACGGCTCGCCGAGATGCGGGACGACGGGCCGTGCCTGCGCCTGTCGGTCACCGACACAGGCATCGGCATCACCGACGACCAGCGCGGCCGGCTGTTCCGCAGCTTCGAGCAGGCCGATTCGTCCACCACCCGCAAGTTTGGCGGCACCGGCCTCGGGCTCGCGATCAGCAAGCGGCTGGCCGAGCTGATGGGCGGAGAGGTGGGCGTGGACAGCATTCCGGGCGTCGGCTCCACCTTCTGGTTCACCGCCTGTTTCGGCCGGGGGGCGGCTCAGCCGCGCCGGCTGGTGCCGCGGGCCGATCTGGCCGGGCGCCCGGTGCTGGTGGTGGATGACAACCCCAACGCCCGCGACGTGCTCGCCGACATGCTCCGGCGCATGGGTTTTGCGGTCACCGCCGTGGATTCGGGGCGCGCGGCGCTGCATGCGGTGCGCGACGCCGAAACCCGCGGCGCGCCCTTCGCGGTGGTCTTCCTCGACTGGCAGATGCCCGACCGGGACGGCATCGCCACCGCCGGCGACATCCGCGACCTGAAGCTCGCCGAGCCGCCGCGGCTGGTGATCGTCACCGCCTACGGGCGGGAGGAGCTGATCCGCTCGGCGGGCAGCGTGGATATCCACGACGTGCTCATCAAGCCCGTCACCGCGTCGCTGCTGTTCGACACCGTGCTGCGCCTCCTGGCCGGCGAGGACGCCGGCGAGCGCGCGGCGGCTGTGGGCACGGCCCCGCCGCCCCTGCCGGCGGCCGAGCTGGGCGCCATCGCCGGTGCGCGCATCCTGCTGGTGGAAGACAACGACCTCAACCAGCAGGTGGCCACCGAGATGCTGGCTCACGCCGGCTTTGAGGTGGATGTGGCCGACAACGGGGCGGTGGCGGTCGAGAAGGTCTCGGCCGGCGCCTACGACCTGGTGCTGATGGACATGCAGATGCCGGTGATGGATGGGCTCACGGCCACCCGGGCGATCCGCGAGCAGCCCGATCTGGCCTGGCTGCCCATCGTGGCGATGACCGCCAACGCGATGTCCGGCGACCGGGAGCGCTGCCTCGCGGCCGGCATGCAGGATCACGTGGCCAAGCCCATCGACCCGGCCACGCTGTGGGCCACGCTGCTGCGCTGGATCAAGCCCCGCAGCGGCATGGCCGCGCCAGTGGCGGGCGCCCGGGCTGAAGCCGAAGCGCCGGCGACCGGAACCGGCGCGGTGATCGCCCGGCTTGCGGCAATCGCCGAACTGGACGTGCCGGCCGGGGTGCGCAATGCCCTCGGGCGGGAATCCCTCTACATCGCCCTGCTGGGCAAGTTCGTCAGCGGGCAGGGGGATTTTCCGGCCCATGTGACGTCGGCGCTGCAGGATGTGGACTGGCTCTCCGCCGAGCGGCTGGCCCACACCCTGAAGGGCGTGGCGGCGCAGATCGGCGCCTACGGGCTGAGCGAGCTGGTGGCCCGTTTCGAGCTGGCCGTGCGCAAGCGCGAGCGGCTGGTGGTGATGGTGCCGCTGCAGGCCGAGATCAGCCGGCGGCTGACTGCGCTGGTGGCGGCCATCGTGGCGGCGCTGCCCGGCGAGCGCCGCCTGCCGGCGCCGGTGGCCGTGGATCCGGACGAGCTGCAGGCCGCCTGCGCGCGTCTGGCGCGGGAGCTGGCCGACGATGACTTCTCCGCCAACCAGACCCTCGATGCCCACGAGGCGATGCTGCGGGCGGGGCTGGGGCACCGCTTTCCGGTGCTCGCCGAGGCGGTGCGTTCGTTTGATTTCGGCCTGGCCCTGAGCTGCCTGACCGAAGCCGCGGCGAGCCTCGACATCCCGATCTGACGCGCGCCCTCAGCCGGCTTCAGTGCTCCTGGGGCGCGTGCCGGGCGATCAGCTCGTCCAGCATCTGGTGGGCGGATTCGAACTCGAAGTTCTCGATGGCGTCGCCGATCTGGCGGGCGGTGTCCGGCTGCAGGCTTGCCAGCAGGTCGCCGTGGGTGCGCCACAGGGTGGCGGACTGCATGTCGTCATCGGACAGCAGGCGGGACAGTTCGCTGCCGACGCGGCGCACTTCCTGCAGATCGGCCGGCCTGACCTGGGGGGCGGGTGCCGGGGCACCGGATTGCAGCGTGGCCTCGATGGCCGGCACAAGCTGGGCAAGCTCGGTGGCGAGGGTGGCGATGCCGGCTTCCAGCTGGTCGGTCGGGGCCTTGTCGCGGATGGCCTTTTCGAGGGCGGCGGCGGTGCTGGCCACCCGCATGGCGCCGATCGAGCCGGCGCTGCCCTTGAGGCTGTGGGCGGCCCGTTCGGCCTCGGGCAGCTGGCCGTCGTTGAGCATCTGGCGCAGCGTCGTGGCATCGGCCCGGTGGGAGCGGGCGAACACGCCGAGGATGCGCCGATAGCGTTCTTCATGGCCGCGCATGGTGCGCAGGCCGATCGCCACGTCGAGGCCGTCGATGTCGCCCAGGCTGGGCTGGGTTTCGGGTTTTGGTGCTGGCGTGGGGCCCGCCAGCGCGCCGGTGGGGAGCCAGCGCAGCAGGGTCTGGTAGAGCACGTCCGGGTCGACGGGCTTGGGCACGTGGTCGTTCATGCCGGCGGCGAGGCACAGGTTGCGGTCTTCGTCGAAGGCGTTGGCGGTCATCGCGACGATGGGCACGGTGGCGCCGCCGGGCAGGGCGCGGATGGCGGCCGTGGCTTCGAGTCCGCCCATCACGGGCATGCTGAGGTCCATCAGGATCAGGTCGAAGCTGCCGCTGTCGCGCACCTTGTCCACAGCCTGCTGGCCGTCCTCGGCGAGCTCCACGTTGATGCCGGCGTCGCTGAGCAGCTCGCAGGCGATCTCCTGGTTGAGGGGGTTGTCCTCGGCCAGCAGGATGCGGCGGCCGGCGTAGTGCTCGCGCAGGCGGCGCAGGGGGTCGGAGAACTCGCCGGGCAGCGGGTCGGCGGGGCCTTCGCTGCGCTGGATGGCCTGGCCTGCTTCGAGGTGCAGGCGCAGCCAGAAGGTGCTGCCGGCGCCCTCGGCGCTGCGCACGCCGATCTCGCCGCCCATCAGCTCGGCCAGCCGTTTGCTGATCGCCAGCCCGAGGCCGGTGCCGCCGTACTTGCGGGTGGTGGAGTTGTCGGCCTGCTCGAAGGCGCGGAAGACGGCAATCTGCTGGGCTTCGCTGAGGCCGATGCCGTGGTCCTCGACCTCCAGCCGCAGATCGACGCCGCTGCCGGTGCCGGGCAGGCGGATGGCGCGCAGGGTGATTGCGCCATGGCCCGAGAACTTCACCGCGTTGGACAGGAAATTGACGAGGATCTGCTCGATGCGCACCGGGTCGCCGCGCAGCAAAGCCGGCAGCTCGGGGTCGATATCCACCACTACCGGCAGCTGCTTCTGGTTGGCGCTTTCGCGAATGAGGTTGGTGGCCTTCTCGAGGGTGTTGCGCAGGGGGAAGTCGATGGCTTCGAGGGTGATCTTGTCGGCCTCGATCTTCGACAGGTCGAGAATGTCGTTGATGATGCGCAGCAGGTGCTGGGCGGCGGAGCCGATCTTCTCGACCCGGTCGAGCTGCACCGGCTCGCGGATCTCGCGCTGGAGCAGGTGTGACAGCCCGATGATGGCGTTCATCGGAGTGCGGATCTCGTGGCTCATGTTGGCCAGGAAGGCGCTCTTGGCCCGGTTGGCGCTTTCGGCCTCGTCCCTCGCGGCGGCGAGTTCGCGGGTGCGCTGCTCGACGAGGTCGGTGAGGTGGTGGCGGTGGGCTTCGAGTTCGCTGGCGATCTGCTGGCGTTCGGTGATGTCGCGCACCGAGCACATCACGTAGGTCTTGCCGCCCCATTCGACGCGGCTCGACTTGACCTCGGCCACATAGACGCTGCCGTCCTTGCGTTTCTGGATGGTCTCGAAGGTTTCGCCGTCGGCGCGCACGTTGCGGATCATCGGCAGCAGCTCGCTCTTGGAGAAGCGGGCTTCCCAGTCCCACACGTGAAGGCGGGCGAGCTCTTCGGGGCGATAGCCGAGCATCGCCGCGAACTGCAGGTTGGCCTCGAAGACGCTGCAGTCCTCGTTGAGCACCACCATGCCGTCCCGGGCCATCTCGAACAGGGCGCGGCGGCGCGAGGCCTCCTCGGCAACGCCCCGCTGGGCCTGCTGGTGGGCAAGCCGCTGGCAGTCGAGGGAGTCGAGCAGGTTGTTGAAGTGGGTCGCCAGCTGGGCGATCTCATCCACCTCGTCGTCCCGGGGGACGCGGGCGCTGTGCTCGCCCTGGTGGATCGCGGTCATGGTGTCGGAGATCGCGCTCAGGCGGCGGGTGATGTTGCGGGCGCCGTACAGGAAGGACACCGACAGCCCGAGCATCGCCAGGGCCAGCAGGCCGCCGATGCTGCCGGTGAGCAGCCAGCGCTCCCGGGAATAGCGGTGTTCGGGAAAGCCGGTGCCGAGCATCCCGATGTGGCGCCCCTCGCCGTCGTGGAGCGCCTCGTAGCCTGCAATGTGCCACTGGTCGCCGATGAGCGTGCGCTGGGCCCAGGTTTTCTCGCCCTCCAGCACCGTGGTGCGGACGGCCTCCGGCGCATGGGTGCCGATGGCGCGCATGTCGCTGCCGAGGGCGGCGGTGGTGGCCACGCGCAGATCGTCGAGGAAGAACGTGGTGACGCCGTCGTTCGAGGTGGCGTTGGCGGCGACCGGGAAGACCACATCGCGGATGCGGTCGATCATCGGCACGTTGTTGTTGAGCAGCATCCCGCCCACCAGGATCGCGTCGGCGTAGCTGTTGCTGAGCGGCAGGTGGGCGGCGGCCTCGATCATCAGGCCGCGGGTCTCGGCTTGGGCGCCCTCGCGGTCGGTGACCTCGACCCGCGCGCGGGCCGGCAGATCAGGCGAGAGGGCGCCAAGCTCGGCCGCCTCGAAGCGCGCGTAGCGGGCGGTGGCGACCCCGGCGGCCGCCTGGCGCAGCGCAAAGCTGCCCGGCAGACGACTGCCCGGCGCGAGGCCGGTGCTGGAGGCGATCACCCGGCCATCCGGGGAAGCGATGATCAGGTAGTCCAGCCGGGCAACTTCGGCCCGGGACGCGAGGTACTGGTCGAGGAGGGGGATCGGGTCCCGCGTCACATGCTCGCCGTGGGCGGACAGGAAGTGGGCGATCCGCTCCACCTGAACCACTTCTTCCACGTGCCGGAGCGTTTGTGCCCGTACCTGATCCATGTAGTTGCGAGCGCTGGCGAGGTTGCCGCGGGAGCTGCTTTCCAGTAGGTCGGTGAAGCGCGCGTCCCCCACCAGCAGCAGGGTGGCGAGGATCAGCGGAAAGGCGATCAGCAGCGGCGCCAGCCCCAGGGCGACGAGCCGCAGGCGCAGGGATGCACGCCAGCGATGCTGACGGTTAGCGAGCAGGGAACGGGGAGACATTGTGTAGATCCGTTCGGCGGCCTGGGTCGATGAGGCTTGGTGTCTGGATGGGCGTGCGCAGCGCGGAATCAGCCGGCGGAGGGTGGCGTTGCCGAGCCCGCGGGCGTCCGATACGCGCACCCTTTGTAGACGGCCCGTCCTGGGCGGACTTGAGTGAGGCGGTCGCACGGCCCATCGTGAGATTTCAACTCGTTAAAAACAATAATTTTGTTATTATCGCAAAAATATGAAAAAACTTTATCGGATTTGTCTTCAGGGTCTTGATCGTGCTGTGCGCGGGGCAGGTCTGGTGCGTGTTTGAGTCGAGGCTTCCGCCGCCACCTGTGGATGCCGTTGCGGGATGGCCGGTGTTTCCATGGGCATATTCTGATGTAATGTATGCGAGTATCCTTGCGCTTGTGCGCGAGTGCAGAGAGGTTGGTATGTCGTTGCTGAAATGTGTGCTGGTTGCAGCGGTCGGGTTGCTGCTGTCGGGATGCGGGCCGGAGGCGCCGCTGAGCATCGGATTCATCGGCGGATTGTCTGACCAGAACTCGGATGTGGGGCAGTCGGGCTACAACGGGGTGGTGCTGGCGGTCGAGCAGATCAACCGGGCGGGCGGCGTGCAGGGCCGCAAGATCGAGCTCGTGGTCCGGGACGATGCCCAGAACCGGGAGACGGCGACCAAAGCCGCATCCGAACTGGTCGCTGCAAAGGTCGAGGCGGTGATCGGCCCGTTCACCAGCGGCATGGCCGAGGTGGTGGTGCCGGTGCTCGCTGGCAACGATACGCTGGCGATCAGCCCGACCGTCACCTCGATGGATTTCGTCGGCAAGAATGACAACCTGGTGCGGATCAACCGCGCCTCCCGTGACAACGCCCGGGATTACGCCCGCGTGATGTTCCGGCGTGGCGAGCGCAAGGTGGCCGTGGCCTGCGATGAGCGCAACCGCTTCTTCACCCTGTCGTGGCTCAATGAGTTCCGCACCGCCTTTGCCAAACAGGGCGGCGAGGTGGTGGCCGAGGTGGCCTACGAATCGCGCCCGGATACCGATTTCGGCGCGGTGGTCGGGGCGATGCTGAAGAAGGGCCCGGACAGCCTGCTCTTCGTGGCCGGTGCCATCGACGTGGCGCGGCTTGCCCAGCAGGCCCGCCGTCAGGCGCCGACGCTGCCCATCGGTGCCTCGGAATGGGCCGCCAGCGAACAGCTGATCGAGCTGGGCGGCAAGGTCGTGGAAGGGCTGCTGATCGTCCAGAACTACGACCGGGACGACGATTCGCCCCGCTTCAACGAGTTCCGCGAGGCCTACTTCAAGCGCTTCCAGAAGAATCCGGGCTATAGCGCGGTGGCGGCCTACGATGCGGCGATGGTGCTGTTCGAGGCCCTCTCCAGGCGCGCCGGGGGCGAGAGCGTGAAGGCGGCGGTGCTGCGCAACGGGCCTTATCAGGGGCTGCAGCAGCGCATCGTCTTCGACGCCAATGGCGACACCCAGCGCAAGGTGTTCTTCACCGAGATTCGCGACGGCGCCTACCGGAAGCTGGACGAAACCCTCTCCCGGTAAGCCGGGCACGGGTCAGCGGTCGATCGGCAGGTTGCGACGCAACACGACCGGCACGCCGCCGAGTTTCTTCTTGGCCAGCCACTGGGCCAGCGCCGAATCCAGGTAGTCCGCGTGGCTGGGAAACCAGCGGGCCAGCTCGGCAGCAAACTCGCGGCCCACTTCCACATCGCCGGAGCGCACCAGGTCTTCCACCTGATAGGCCGATTCCATCACCGCGTTGTGGTCATCCACGTGGCAGTCCCGGGGCGGGAAGTCGGTCTCTTCCATCCACGCCTTCTCCTGCCCGAAATGGGCTTCGGCGTGTTCGATGAAGGCGCGCATCGCGGCGGCGAGATCGTCATCGGGGCAGGTCAGCAGCCGGTCGACGACCTCGACGAACTCCCGATGCGTGTCGTCCATGGCCTCGAACCCGAGCAGGAAGGCGTCGGTCCACGGCAAACCCTGTTGATCGGTCATTTTCTGTGTTCTCCTGGCGTGTCATTCTTCGACCCTGGGCGGGCGAGGTGCCAAGGATAACCCGAGGCTCGGCCCGTGTTACCCCTCGGGATGAAAAAATCTCGAGAATTTTTATCCCTCGCCCGCATCCAGGAGACCGCCCATGCTCCCTTCCGGAAGCCCCCCCACCGCCAGCACCCGTCCCCGACTGCCGGCGGGCATCTGGGCGCTCGGGCTGGTGTCGATGCTGATGGACATCTCGTCGGAGATGATCCATGCGCTGCTGCCCGTGTATCTGGTGGGCGCGCTCGGGGCCTCGACGCTGGCGGTCGGGGTGATCGAGGGGATCGCCGAGGCCACTGCGGCAATCACCAAGGTGTTCTCCGGCGCGCTGTCGGACTGGCTGGGCCGGCGCAAGCTGCTGGCGGCCATCGGCTACGGGCTGGCGGCCTTCACCAAGCCGGTGTTTCCGCTGGCCGACACGGTGGGCTGGGTGGTCGCGGCGCGTTTTGTTGACCGCATCGGAAAGGGCATCCGCGGAGCACCGCGGGACGCCCTGATCGCCGATCTGGCCCCGCCGGGCCTGCGCGGCGCCGCCTTCGGGTTGCGCCAGTCCCTCGACACCACCGGGGCGTTTCTCGGGCCGCTGGTGGCGATCGGGCTGATGGCGCTCACCGGCGGCGACATCCGGCTGGTGTTCTGGGTGGCGGTGCTGCCGGCCTTCGGGGCCTTCGCGCTGATCAGCCTGGCGGTGCACGACGTGCCCCGGCCGGGCGTGGAGCGGGTGCGCGCGCCCCTGTCCCGCGCCGAGCTGGCCCGGCTGCCGGCGGCCTACTGGTGGGTGGTGGGGATTTCGGCGGTGTTCACCGTGGCGCGCTTCAGCGAGGCCTTTCTGGTGCTGCGGGCCCAGGAGCTGGGCGTGGCGCTGGCCTGGATTCCGGCGGTGCTGGTGGTGATGAACGTGGTGTATTCCCTGTCGTCCTACCCGGTGGGTGTGCTGGCCGACCGGATGCATCGGGGCAGCCTGCTGGGCCTGGGTTTTGCGATGCTGGTCGCGGCCGATCTGGCCCTGGCGCTGATCGATGGCCTGCCCGGCCTGGCCATCGGCGTCGCCCTGTGGGGCCTGCACATGGGCATGACCCAGGGCCTGCTGGCCGCGTTGGTGGCCGACGCAGCGCCGGCCGAGCTGCGTGGCACCGCCTTCGGGGTGTTCAACCTGGCTGGCGGGCTGGCCTTGCTGGTGGCCAGCGTGGTGGCCGGCGGGCTGTGGGACGTGTTCGGATCCCGTGCGACCTTCCTGTGCGGCGCGGCCTTTGCGGCGCTGGCCCTGGTGGGGCTGGCGTGGCGCCGGCCGGATTCGGCGCGCGGCTGAAAAATATTTCGCCTACCCTGTAAGAAAGCCGGGCGCCGCAGCGACTAATCGGCAGCCCGTGCATGTTGTGCGAGGCAGCCCCACCCCCGACAGGAGATTCACCATGAAAAAGACATCCGCGATCACCGCCGTGCTGGCCACTTCCGCGCTCCTTGGCGCCACCGCCGCCCAGGCCGGCGATAACCCCTTCTCCGCCACGCCCCTGGCGGGCGGCTATCAGCTGGCCCAGGCCGACACCAAGCCGATGGACGGAAAGATGATGGACGGCAAGATGATGGACAAGCCCATGGACGGCAAGGCGGCCGACGCCAAGTGCGGCGCCGAGCGCAAGGCCGGCAAGAAGGCCGACGGCAGCTGTGGCGGCAAGAAATCCGACGCCAGCTGCGGTGCCGCCAAGAAGAAGGCCGACGCCTCGTGCGGCGCCAGCAAGAAATAAGCGCCCCGTCCGGCGCCTGGCCCACGGGCGCCGGCCTGGGGTTCCGACGCGAGCTGCTCGCCGAGCTGGAAGCCGGCGTGCCGGACGCGATCGGCTTCTTCGAGCTCGCGCCCGAAAACTGGGCCGGCGTCGGCGGCGAATCGGCCCGCCGGCTGCGCGCCTTCACCGAGCGGCATCCCTTCGTCTGCCACGGCTTGTCGCTCTCGCTGGGCGGCGGGTTGCCGCTGGATGTGGGTCTGCTCCGGCGCATCCGCGCGTTCATGGGCGCCCACGGCATCGGCCTGTACACCGAGCACCTGTCGTGGAGCAGCGACGCCGCCGGCCAGCTGTACGACCTGCTGCCGCTGCCCTTCACCGCCGAGGCGGTGCGGTGGACGGCCGCCCGCATCCGCCAGGCCCAGGACGTGCTCGGCATGCGCATCGGCATCGAGAACGCGTCCCGCTACCTCACCCCGCCGGGGGCCGAGATGAGCGAGGCGCAGTTTGTCCGGGCGGTGGTCGAGGAGGCCGACTGCCTGCTCCACCTGGACGTGAACAACCTCTTCGTGAATGCCCGCAACTTCGGCTTCGACCCGCTCGCCTTCCTCGACGCGCTGCCGCTGGATAGGGTGTGCTACCTGCACATCGCCGGCCATCACCAGGAGGCCGACGGGCTCCTGATCGACACCCATGGCGCGCCGGTGATCGGCGACGTGTGGGCGCTGCTTGATGCCACCTACCGCCGCGTGGGGCCGCTGCCCACCTGCCTGGAGCGGGATTTCGACTTTCCGCCGCTCGCCGAGCTGGGGGCTGAAGTGGCGCGGATCGCCGCCCTCCAGCAGCGTGCCCTGCAGGCGGAGGCCGCATGACCGGCCTGCAGGCTTTCCAGTCGGCCTTCGGCGCGCGCCTGCGGGGCGGGCGTAGCGTGCCATGCCCACCCGGCGTGTCGGCACCTCGGATGGCGGTGTACGAGACGCTGCTCTTCAACAACCTGCGGGGCTTTGTGGATCGCTGCTTCCCGGTCGCCCGCGCCTGCCTGGGCGAAGCCCGCTGGAAACGCCTGTGCCGCAGCTTCTACCGGGACTGGCCGTGCCGTAGCGCGTGGTTCCGCGACATCCCGCGGGCCTTTGTCGACTACCTGGAATCCGCCGCGCCTGCCGGGCTGCCCCGCTGGCTGGCGGATCTCGCCCGCTACGAGTGGGCCGAGCTGGCGGTCGATCTGATGGACGTGGCGCTGCCGCCCGTGGAGGCGGGCGCCAGCCTGCTGGACGACTTTCCCCAGCCCAATCCCGCGGCGCTGTCGCTGGCCTTTGCATGGCCGGTGCAGCGCATCGGGCCGGATTTTCGGCCGCGCAGACCGGCGCCGGTGTGCATCGTGGTGTATCGCGATGGGAGCGAGGCCGTGCGCTTCATCGAGCTCAGCCCGGCCTCGGCGCGTCTGCTGGCCCTGTGCGATGGCGCCACCCGCGGGCGGGCAGCCATCGAGACCCTGGCCGCCGAGCTGGGCCGCGCGGCCGACCCGGCCTTTGTGGCCTTCGGCGCGCACAACCTCGCCGCGCTGGCCGATGCCGGGGTAATCCTGGGGGCGCGTAGGTGAGTGCCGCCGAGCTGATCGCCGATTTCCGCCCGCAGATGATCAAGTTTGCGCGCCTGCAACTGCACGACGACGCGGCGGGGGAGGACGTGGTGCAGGAGGCCATCGAAGCGGCGCTGGCGGGCATAGACCGCTTTGCCGGGCGGTCGGCCCTCAAGACCTGGCTGTTCACCATCCTGCGCCACAAGATCATCGACAGCCTGCGGGAGCGCGGGCGCACGGTGCAGATCTCGAGCCTGGAGCGGGACGAGGAAGCGCTGGACGAAACCCTCGACGGGCTCTTCAACGCCAGCGAGCACTGGCGCCCGGACACCCGCCCGCGGCCCTGGGCCGACCCCCACGCGGCGCTGGAGCGGCGCCAGTTCTGGCTGGTGTTCGAGACCTGCCTGGAAGTGCTGCCCGCCCGCACGGCGCGGGTGTTCATGATGCGCGAATTCCTCGGGCTGGAAACCGACGAGATCTGCGCAACCCTTTCCCTCACGACGAGCCACTGCCACGTCATCCTTCACCGGGCCCGGGCCGGGTTGAGGCAATGCCTCACCAACGGTTGGTTCGGTGCGGAGCCCGCATCATGCTGACCTGCAAGAAGGCAACCCATCTGATGTCGGCCGGCCTCGACCGGCCGCTGGGCCCGGGCGAACGCCTCAGCCTGCGCCTGCACCTCATCTTCTGCCGCGGCTGCCGGGCCTTCCGGAACCAGATCGGCTGGCTGCGGAACATCAGCCGCGGTTTCGTTGGCCGCGACGACGGGCCGGATTAGCGGCGCTCAGGCGCTCCAGCGCGCCCGGCCGGCGTTCTTGGCCCGGTACATGGCGTGATCGGCGGCGATCAGCAGGCGCTCGGCGGTGTCGCCGTCGTTGGGGAAGCGGGCCACGCCCACGCTGCAGGCGATGCGCAGTACGTGCCCATCCACCTCGAAGGGCTGCGACAGCGCCTCCACCACCTTGGCGGCGGTGGGTTCGATGGCGGCTTGGCCGGCGTCGCTGGGCATCGCCACCACGAACTCGTCGCCGCCAAGGCGCGCCACGGTGTCCTCGTCGCGGAACAGGCGCTGGAGGCGCTGGGCCACCTGCTGCAGCAGCAGATCGCCCACGTCGTGGCCGAAGCGGTCGTTCACCGGCTTGAAGCGGTCCAGGTCGATGAACAGCACCACGACCTCGCACTGATGGCGGCGGGCGTGATGGACCATGCTCTCGAGCCGGTCGGAGATCAGCGAGCGGTTGGGCAGGCCGGTGAGGCGGTCGAAGTTGGCCTGGTGCCAGATCTCGCCGTCACGGCGGCGCAGTTCGGTCACGTCGGCCACCAGGGCCACCCGGTGTACCACGCTGCCGTCGGCGGCCAGCACGGCCGAGATCACCGCGTGGCCGGTGTAGGCCTCGCCGTCGCGCCGGCGTCCCTCGAAATCGCCGCGCTGGTGGTGCAGGTCGGCGGGGCCGAATAGCTCGCCCAGGCTCTTGCCGCCCACCCGGCCGGCGGGAAGCGTCGAGATGTGCTGGCCACGCAGCTCGTCAACGCCGAAGCCGGTGATGGCGCTGAACGCCGGGTTGATGTCGACGATGCGGTTTCCGGTATCGACGATGACGATGCCTTCAGCCATGTAGTCGAGCACTTCGGACAGGTGCTCTTCCCGGTCGGCGAGGGCGGCCACCGCCCGCTCGTAGCGCCTGAGGGCGACCAGCAGCGCGCCGATCACGAGGAGCAGCAGCCCGCTGAAGATGCCCGCCTGCTGGATCGCCCAGGTGTTCTGGGCGCGCACCGGGGCGAGGGCGTCGTCGAGGGCGATGCCGCTCATCATCACCAGCCCCGAGGGCAGGCGGGTCCAGGCGTAGTGACGCAGGACGCCGTCCACCGAGGCGTGGGCGACGTAGTGGCCTTCCTTGAGGCTGGGGCGGGTGATGTACTCGCGCTGCTGGGGCGCCTGCTTGCCGTAGTGGGCCGTGGGGTCGAGGCTGCGCAGCAGGACGTGGCCTTGGGCGGAGACCAGGGTCAGGGTGTCGCGGGGGCCGCTCTCGAAGCGGGCGAGCTGTTCGGCCCAGGCTTCGGGCGAGACGGCGATGGACACCACGCCGTCGAATTGGCCGTCCCGGCGGATGGCGCGTGCCACCTGGATGCTCCACTTGCCGGTCAGGCGGCCCAGCACGGGTGGCGAGACCACCAGCCGGTCTTCCTGTTCGGTGGAGAGCTGGCGGAAGTAATCCCGGTCGCCCAGAAAATTGCGCGGCGATGGGCCTAGCGACGAGTAGGCCAGATAGCCCTCGGCGTCGATGCGGAACTGCTGGAGCACCAGCCCCGGCGGCATCGTCTCGGTGATCAGCTGCCCCTGCAGGGCCATCGCGGCGGGGCTGTCGAGGGTGGCGATGCGGGCCGTCCGGAGGGCGAAGTCGAAACGCTCGATGCCCGCCTGCACCGTTGCGCCGGCGGCGCGGGCCTGGATCAGCGCCTGGGCGCGCAACCGGTCGTTGGCTTCCCGTTCGTTCTGCCCGGTGGACGTGAGCGTGTCGTACCAGATGATGCCCAGCGCCAGCAACGTGACGCCGATGATCGCGGCACGGACGAACTGCAACGGCCTGGCCGATCGCTGGGGTAAGAGCCGGGAAATCATGGGAGTGGGCCGAATCCTCGCCGTGTCTGCGTCATGCCGAGGTACGCAGGTCTGTGCAGGCCTCAGTGTGCATCAAGTCGCGTGCGTGGTGGATGTCGGGATGCGTCGCGGGCCCTCGATGACGCAAAAAGGCGCAGGCAGGCGTGACGTCATCATGGCAGCGGGTGCGTCCGGAGGGCGAAGAAGACGGAGAACAGGCAAGGGGGTGTGTGGTGCTCATGGGCAGGATTGAACTGCCGACCTCTCCCTTACCAAGGGAGTGCTCTACCACTGAGCTACATGAGCACTGCACGTGCGCTGCAGAATGCGGCGCCGTCGGGTTGGTGGCTCACACCGCGGCCTGACGGCCTGAAGTGCGACAACCCTTGAAAAGCGGGGCGGATAGTATCAAGAGCGGCGGCCCCCCGCAAGGATGTCCGACGCATGATTGCCTGAAATCCGGCCGTTTTTCACGATTGTTGAGGCTTCGTGGGTGCCCGGCCGGCTTCAGGGTGTTCAGTAGCGCCGGGAGGGAGCCGGAGCGCCGCCGCTGCGCGGGGGCAGGTGACGGAAGGTGATGCGGCCCTTGGAGAGGTCGTAGGGCGACATTTCGAGGGTGACTTCGTCGCCGGCGATGATGCGGATGTGGTTCTTCTTGAGCTTGCCGCCGGCGTAGGCGATCAGCAGGTGCTCGTTGTCGAGGGTGACGCGGTAGCGACCGTCCGGCAGGACTTCGGTGACCTTGCCGTGCATTTCGATGAGTTCTTCTTTGGCCATGTTCGGGCTCCTTGTGGCGGGCCGCGCATCCGGAAAAGGGTGGATGGGCCCGGGTTTCGCCTGGCCCGGTTGGGGCCGGGGAGGGCGGGTGCCGGCCACCGGGTGGGCGATCGGCACGAGTTGCCTGCGAGAAATATCGCGGGCGCAGGTGATTGGCGTGGTGGACAGCGAGGCTGGCGCGCCAGCTGAAAGCATCGGGCCGGCGGAGGGCAGGCCGTTGCGGATGTGAATTCGATGGGGTGAGAGCACCGTCTGCGCAAGACGCGCGGACGACAATACGAATGCACGATTCAGATCGACATGATAGCACGGCCAGCGGCACCCACGTTGGGCCGTCTTGCCGGGAACCGGTGATGTTGCCGCTATGTCCGACTCTGGACCGCGGCAGATGCCGCCCGTTCAACGCACATCAAGGGGTAATCGATCATGTCGCTCAAGTTTCTGGGTATTGCCGGCAGTCTTCGCCAGAAGTCCACCAACAAGGGACTGCTGCGCGCGGCCCAGGCCAGCCTGCCGTCCGGGGTGAGCATGGAGTTTGCCGATCTGTCGGATGTGCCCTTCTACAACGCCGACCTCACCGCCAAGCCGGCGCCCGTCGAGCGCGTGCTGGCGCAGCTGGCCCAGGCCGACGCGCTGGTGCTGGCCGCCACCGAGTACAACTACTCGATGGCTCCGGCCCTCAAGAACATCCTCGACTGGGCTTCCCGCGAGCCGGACAACGCGCTCCTGGCTGGCAAGCCGGCGGCGATCATGGGCGCCGGCGGCGGGATGGGCACTTCGCGCGCCCAGTATCACCTGCGCCAGGTTTGCGTGTTCCTCGACCTGCATCCCCTCAACAAGCCGGAAGTCTTCGCCAACGCCTTTGCGGGCGCCTTCGACGGGGACGGAAACCTGACCGACGAGCGGCTGCAGAAGCTGGTCGCCGATCAGATGAAGGCCCTGGCCGACCAGACCCTGCGCAGCAAGGCCTGATCCGCGTCGGCCGGGCCGGCCGTCAGTCGATGCGCTTGATGAGCTCCGCGGCCGGCTCGACCAGCCCGGCCAGGGTTTCGTCGTCCAGGTCGAGCAGGCGCAGGCACGACGGGCCGAGCTTGTCCCATTCGCGGGTCTGGCTGCCGCCGGTGGCCGTCTGCACCAGCCGTTCGGCGGTCTGGGCGATGGCGATGAGGCGCCGCGAGGCCAGCGGCAGGCCAGAATCGAAGCGGTCGAGCATCTCCGGGTCGTGGTGGCTGCGGATCGCCTGGGAGATGATCTCGGGCAGCCACCAGTTCTGGGCCAGCAGGCTGCCGACCACCGCGTGGTGGGTGGGCAGGGCGTCGAGTTCGTGGGCGGTGAACAGCCGCTCGCCGTCGCGGTTGGCCCGCATCAGGATGTCCCGATAGGTGCCGAAGCGGCGCAGCAGGATCACGATCCCGCAATCCCGGAACAGCCCGAATGTGTAGGCGTCGTCGGCGCGCACGCAGGGCACCGCCAGGTGCTGGGCGAGCCAGCCCGACAGCGCGGCGATCTCGGCCGAGGTGTGCCAGAAGCGTTCGTAGTGGGCGCTGTTCGGAAAGGCCTTGTGCAGGCTGATCGCCGCGATGGCCCGGCTGGCGGCGTCGAGGCCGAGCATCATCAGCGCCTCGTTCACCGAGCGCACCCGCAGCGAGAAGCCGAAGTAGGGCGAGTTGGCGGTCTTGATGAGGCCGGCGGCGAGGCTCACGTCGCGGCTGATGAGCCGGCCGACCATGAACATGTCGGGTTCGTCCCGGTGCATCTCGTGGCGGATCCGGTCGATGATCTGCGGCCGCGGCGGGATGTCGATGTCGCGGATCGAGCGCTCCAGCAGTTCATCGACCACCGGATGGGCAGGTTTCAGTTGGTTCGTCATGGTGTGTTCCTTTGCTCAAGCCAGCCCAGCAAGGCTTCTTCGTTCATCGGCCGGGCCCAGATGAAGCCCTGGATGGCCTCGACCTCCGCGTCGTGGAGCGCGGCGAGCTGCTCCGGCGTCTCGACGCCTTCGGCCACCATCACCATGCCCAGCTCCCGGGCCAGCCGCGACATGGCACGCACCACCGCGTAGGCGCGCCGGTCGTCGGGCAGCACCTGCACGAAGGAGCGGTCGAGCTTGAGTTTGGTGGCCGGCAGGTCCTTCAGGCACGACAGGCTCGAGTAGCCCGTCCCGAAGTCGTCGATGGCCAGCCCGACCCCGGTCTCCCGGGCGCGGCGGAGGTTCTGCTGGACGATCTCGGACTCGTCCATCACCAGCGATTCGGTCAGCTCCAGCTCGATCAGGGCCGGATCGACGTTGGCGCAGATCAGCGCCCCGTGCAGCGCCGGCAGGAAGGTTGGCGAGGTGAGCTGGGCCCGGGACACGTTGATCGCCACCTTGGTGGGCCGCCCGGCGTGGCACAGGCGGGCGGCGAAGCGGGTGCCCTGGAGCAGGCTCCATTCGCCCAGGCGCACGATCAGGCCGGTCTTCTCGGCCACCGGGATGAAGCGCCCCGGCGCCAGCAGGCGGTCGTGCACCCGGCAGCGCATCAGCCCTTCGACGGCTTCGATGCGGCCGTCGAAGGTGAGCACCGGCTGGAAGTCGAGGGACAGCCCGCCGGTCTCCAGCGCCAGATGCAGGTCGGATTCCACCGCCAGCTCCTCGCGGGCGAGCTGCACGCCGTGGCGGCCGCGGAAAGTCTCGCTGCCCGAGACCACCAGCCGGTTGCCGCCCTGGCGCTTGGCGTCGAGCATCGCCCGGTCGGCGCGCTCGAAGAAGGCGTGCAGGCTCTCTCCGGCAGCATGCTGGGCGAGCCCGATGCTGGCGGTGGGGTGGATCATCATCCCGTCCAGTTCGAGCGGCTGTTCGAGGGCCTGGGCGAGCTGCTGCCCGAGGGCCCGGGCCTCGCCCAGGCTGGTGCCCGGCAGGAGGATCACGAATTCGTCGCTCCCCATCCGCATGCAGTGGGCCGTCACCGGCACGAGCCCCCGGATGAGGGTGGCGACATGGGCAATGATGCGGTCTCCACCGCGATGCCCGAACGAGGCATTGACTTTGTGAAAACGGTCGAGATCCAGCCACAGCAAGGCCAGCGGCTGGTCCTTTGCGTTGACTGCGCCAATGACCCGACGGGCGAGGGACAGGCTCCCACCTCGGTTGAGGAAACCGGTGATGGGATCTACGGCGAACTTGTGGTTCGACATGCTGGCTCCATCGTCAGGATTGCAGGCGCGATTGCTCGCGGGGTCCGGCGTGTGCGGAAAGCGTGACGCCTTACCTGCAATCGTATGAAAACAGCCCGTTATGGGCTTGACGATCCGCGCCTTTCGATTGACGATCTGCGCCACAAGAAAATTGGGGCGAGGACGCATGGCAACGACCAGTTCGCTGGCCACGGTGTGGCTGATGATGATCCGGATGTTCGAGCGGGAAGGGCTCGATCCGGCCGAGCTGCTGGCCGGGCTGGGCATTTCGGCCGAGCAGCTGGCGGAGCCCGGCAAACGCTTTCCGAGCCGCATCGCCGACATCGTCTTCGAGCGCGCCTGCCCGCGGCTGTCCGACCCGGCCTTCGCCCTGCACGCGGCGCGCTGCTGGCATCCGTCCAACCTGGGCACGATGGGCTACGCTTGGCTCTCCAGCAGCACCCTGCGCACCGGGCTCAAGCGCCTGGAGCGCTACGCCCGCATCCTCGGCGAGCGCTTCCGCTACACGGTGCAGGAGTCGTCCGAGGGCCTGCGTTTTGTGTACGACCACGGGCGTGGCGACAAGGCGATCGGGCCGTTCATGACCGACTTCTCGCTGTCGATCATCATCGACATGTGCCGCACCAACTTCGGCGACACCTTCACCCCGCTGCAGGTGCGTCTGCGTCGGGCGCTCCCCGCGCGGCGCGAGGCCTGGGACGCGTTCTTCGGCTGCCGCGTCGATTTCGGCGCTCCGGAAGACAGCTTTCTCCTCGCCCCCGCCGATGCCGACCGGCGCCTGCCCACCGCCTACCGGGACATGGCGGCCACCTTCGACCAGATCCTCACCGGGCAGCTGACCGAGCTCACCCGGGACGACCTCGTCACCCGTTGCAAGGCCCATCTGCTCGAACACCTGACCTCCGGCGAGCCCACCGAGCGGGGCCTCGCCGAAGCCGTGGGCCTCAGCCGCCGCACCCTGCAGCGCCGGCTGGCGGAGCAGGGCATCACCTACAAGCGGCTGGTGGACGAGACCCGCGAGGCGCTGGCCCGGCGCTACCTGGAGAACCCCCAGCGCAGCCTCACCGAGATCACCTTCCTGCTCGGCTTTTCAGAGCAGAGCGCCTTCACCCGCGCCTTCCGCCGCTGGCACGGCGAATCCCCCAGCGACTACCGCCGCCGCTGCGCTGCCGCGCCAGCCTGACCCGTTACAGGGCGTCCAGGTCGGCGCGCAAGGCCTCCGCCCGCTGGCGGATCGCCGTGCGGGCGGGCTCGTCGAAGCGTTCCAGCTGGCGGTACACCATGCCCAGCCGGTGGTTGGTGCCCAGCCGCTCGCGGTTGCGGTCGAAGAAATCCCAGTACAGCGCGTTGAACGGGCAGGCGTCGTCGCCCGTGCGGGCCTTGGCCTTGTAAGCGCAGCCCTTGCAGTAGTCGCCCATGCGGTCGATGTAGGCGGCGCTCGACACGTAGGGCTTGGTGGCCAGCAGGCCGCCATCGGCAAACTGGCTCATCCCCAGGGTGTTGGGCAGCTCGACCCACTCGAAGGCGTCGATGTAGATGCCCAGATACCAGCGGTGCACCTCGGCCGGGTCTAGCCCGGCGAGGAGCGCGAAATTGCCGATCACCATCAGGCGCTGGATGTGGTGGGCGTAGGCGTGCTCCAGCGACTGGCCGATGCTGTGGGCGAGGCAGCGCATCTTCGTCTTGCCCGTCCAGAACCACGCCGGCAGCGGCGCGTGGTGGCCGAAGACGTTGTGGTCCACGTAGCCCGGCATGTGCGCCCAATACACGCCGCGAACGTATTCGCGCCAGCCGATGATCTGGCGGATGAAACCCTCGGCCGCCGCCAGCGGCACCTGGCCGTCGGCGTGGGCCGCCTCGACCCGCCGGACGACCTCCCGCGGATTAATCATCTTGGTGTTGAGCGCGAAGGACAGCAGCGAGTGGAACAAGCGCCACGCCCGCGTGCTCATGGCGTCCTGAAAGTCGCCGAAACGGGGCAGCGCTTCGGTGACGAAATCCTCCAGCTGCGCCAGCGCCTCGCCGCGGTTGAGCGGCCAGGCGAGGCGATCCGCCGCCGGGTTGCCGAAGTGCTTCACCCCCGCCGCCTCGATGCGCAGCCACAGGGCCGAGTGGTCGTGGCGGATGCGCGGGTCGGCGGGCTCGCGGGGCAGGCCGGGCCAGGGCTTGCGGTTGTCGTGGTCGAAGTTCCAGCGCCCGCCCATCGGCTTGCCGCCGGCCATCAGCACGTCGTGGTGGGTGCGCATTTGGCGGTAGAAGTGTTCCATCAGCCACTGCTTGCGGCCCTCGAAGAGCCGCGCTGCGTCGAGCCTGGCGGTGAAGAAGTGCTCGCTGCCGACCATCGTGGCGGGGATGTCCAGCTGCTGCGCCCAGGCGGCGAGCTGCCGGTCGAGCCGCCATTCGTCCGGCGCCTGGTATTCGACGCGGGCGGCGCCGTGGCGGGCGATCAGGGCGTCCAGGTTGGCGGTGAGGGATTGGTGGTTGGCCGGGTCGTCGATGGCGAGGTATTCGACCCGGTGGCCGGCCTCGCCCAGCTGCCGGGCGAAGTCGCGCATCGCCGCGAAGATGGCGAGGATCTTCTGGGCGTGGTGGAGGACGTAGTCGGTCTCCTGGCGGATCTCCATCAGCACGTGGATCACGTCCGGGCGGGGTTCGGCAAACCAGCTGTGCAGCGGGTTGAGCTGGTCGCCGAGGATCAGGCGCAGGGTGGTCATGGGGCACTCCAGCGGGTCTGGTAGGCGTCGTCCGGGTCGTGCTCGGCGGCCTGTTTGTCGGGGTTGAAGCGGCGTCCGCCGCGCGGGTCGGTGCCCCGGCCGGAAATGTAGAGCCAGTTGCCCTGGTTGCTGCACACGTCGAAATCCACCAACTGGGCCTCGAACCACGCCGCGCCGGCACGCCAGTCGCAGGCGAGGTCATGGATGAGGTAGCTGGCGACGATCTGGCGCATGCGGTTGGAGAGATAGCCGGTGGCGGCGAGCTCGCGCATGCCGGCGTCGATCAGGCTGTGGCCGGTGCGGCCGGCCTGCCAGCGGGCGAAGGCGGTGGCGTCGTGGGGCGGCGGCGGGCTGTCCGACAGGCCGCCCGCCCGGTACAGGCGCCGGCCGTGCTTGCGGTGGAGCAGACGGAAGTGATCGCGCCACAGCAGCTCGAACCACAGCCAGTACGTGCCGTCGCTGGCGCCGCGGCGGACCTCGAAATCCTTGAGGCCGACGTGGATCTGCCGGGCCGACAGGGCGCCGATGGCGAGCCACGGCGAGAACTTGCTGGAGTCGTCGACGCCGGCGAGGCGGTTGCGGGTGGCTTTGTAGCTATGGGGCAGGCCGCGCGCCAGATACTGGGCGAGGTGGGCGCGCCCGGCGCTGGCGCCGCCGTGGAAGGCGGGCAGGGCGTAGGGGAAGGCCGAGCGCGGGTCGGCGGGCGGGGGCGGAGCGGGCGTCCGGGTGTCGCCCGGAGAATGGCCGTCGGGCAGTGGCGGCAGGCGTGTCGGCGCGGGGATCGGCGCCGGTGGCTGGATCCCGGCGCCTTCGACTCTCTGGCGGAAGGCGGTGAAGACATCCGGCAGGTTTGCGTCGGAGAACGGCAGTGTGGAAGGATCGAGCAGTGTTGATTGCCAGTGGGTTTCGACGCTGATGCCGGCGGCGCGAAGCTGGGCGAGCTGGGTTTCCTCCTCGGGCGCCGGGATCGCCTCGCAGACGATGCCCGTGGCGCCGGAGTGGCGGACGAGATCGGCAAGGCGTTCGACCGGGTCGCCGTGCAGTTCGACCAGCCCGCTACCGGCGGCCCGCAGCTGCGCATCCAGATCGGCGAGGGCCGTGGCGAGGAAATACCTGCGATGGGGCCCGACGCGCTCGAAACCCCACGCGGTGCGCTGGGCGGGCGGGTGGATGAAGACGGGGATGAGCCGGTCGGTGGCGTGGGCGGCGCGGGTGAGGGCAGCGTTGTCGGTGAGCCGCAGGTCGGCGCGGAACCAGTGGATGACAGTGTTCATGGCGTGGCTTTGGTCGGCCGCGTGCGGCGGCAGCGCTCGGAGCAGTACTTCACTTCGTCCCACACCCGCGCCCACTTCTTGCGCCACGCGAAGGGGCGGCCGCAGCAGGGGCAGGTCTTGGTGGGGAGGTGGGGCTTGGCGTGGGCCATCACAGGTCCAGTTTCAGTTGAGCCTTGTCGGCGGCTTGCCGGGCACGCGGGCTGGCGCTGGGGCTGCGCTTGCGCGAGCCGTGGCGGGCCACGATGGCGGCCTTGGCGGCGCGGACCTCGGGCTGGGCGCGCAGGGCAAACAGGCGGGCCTTGGCGCTGCGGGTGGCGGCGTCCAGATCCACGCAGGGTTCGGGAATGTCGCCAGGGCCCAGCCCGTGGGCGGCCTGCAGTGCGGCGGGCATTCGCCAGGGCTCGAACAGCCAGCTGTCGGGCACCTTGCGCAGGGCGGGCAGCCAGCGCCGCACGAAGTGGCCTTTCGGGTCGTGGTCGCGGGCCTGCTTGATGGGGTTATAGACGCGCGGCAGGTTGATGCCGGTGGTGCCGGACTGCATCTGCATCTGACTCCAGTGGATGCCCGGCTCGTAGTCGAGGAACTGCCGCGCCAGCCACAGCCCGACCGGCCGCCAGTGCAGCCACAGTGGGTAGGCCGCCACCGAGACCAGCATCGCGCGCATCCGGAAGTTGATCCAGCCGGTCTCGCGCAGCATGGCCACGCAGGCATCCACCAGCGGCCAGCCGGTGCGCCCGGCGGTGAGGGCGGCAAAGTGCACCGGGTTCCAGTCGGCCTCGCGCAGGCCGTCGTAGCCCCGGTGGAGATTGCGGAACTCCAGCGCGGGCTCACTCTCGAGCTTCTGGATGAAGTGGCAGTGCCAGTAGAGCCGGCTGATGAACGCGGTAAGGCCGTTGCGCTGGGCGCCGGCGGGCAGGTTGGCGACGGCGTGCCGGGTGGCATGGACGATCTCACGCAGGCTGAGGCAACCGAAGGCGAGGTAGGGCGACAGGCGCGAGCAGGCGGTGGGGGCGGAGAGCGGCGACGAGATGCCGCCCCGGTACTGCCGGCTGCGCTCGGTGAGGAAGTCGTCCAGCACCGCGAGGCCGGCCGTACGACCACCTCGCTGGCGTCCCGGCGGATCGTCGTCACCGAGGCCCAGCGCGGTGGCGTCGGGCGGCGGGACGTCGGGCCAGGGCAGTGGGGCGAAGCGTAGCGTCGGCGGTACGGGCAGGCAGGGCTGGCTGACGAAGGCTTCCCAGCGGGCCTGCCAGGTGTCCCGGTCGGCGAGGCGGCGCACCACGCCGAACTGGGGAAACTCCTGCCAGCGCACGCCGTGTTCGCGGCACCAGCGGGCCACCGCGATGTCGCGCTGGTAGGTGAGGCCGTTGCCGGTCTCCTCGTGGGAATACAACGCGCCGAAGGGCGCCGCGGCGTGGAGGCGGCCCAGCACCTCGGCCACTTCGCCGGTGACGAGGTGGATGCAGCCGCCGTGCTCCCGCAGCGCCCGGTACAGGTCGCGCAGGCTTTCGAGGATGAAGGCGTAGTGCTGGCGGGCGGCGTCGGGCTCGGCCCACAGGGAGGGCTCGACCACGTACAGGCACAGCACCGGGCCCCGCAGCGCGGCGGCGTGCAGCGCTGCGTGGTCGTGGAGCCGCAGGTCGCGCTTGAACCAGACGACGCTATAGTCCATCGCCGCGGCCGTTCAGGGCCTACCGAAGTGCTGCAGCACGTCCTGCGCCAGGCTGCGGCCGCTGAGCCACGCGCCTTCCACCTTGCCGCCGTTCAGCCAGTCGCCGCACAGGCCGATGCGGCGGTCCACGTCCCACACGTGGCAGGCGTCGAGGGGCGGCTCGGTGTCGGCGTAGCGCCAGCGGTGGGCGGTCCAGGCCTCGGGCGGCGGGGCGCCCAGTTCGGCGAAGGCGCGGAGCAGGGTGTCGGCGACGGCTTCGGGCGTGGCCTCGATGTGGGCCTCGCTCCATTCGGCGGTGGCGTGGAGCAGCCAGGTCTCGCCGCTGGGGCGGCCGGGCTTGCTGCTGTCCCGGGCGATCCAGCGCAGCGGGCCGCTATTCACGAAGGCGGCGTCGAAGGGAAGCGCGACGGGGGCGTCGTAGCGCAGCATCAGCGCCCAGCTGCCGCGCATGTTGGCGCGGGCGGAGAGGTTCGCCAGCCCCGGCGCGGTCGTGCGCAGCAGGGGCACGGCCTGGGGCGCGGGCACGGCCAGCAGGACCGCGTCGAAGCGCTTGGGGTGCAGGCCGTGCTCTGCCGAAACGAGCCACCAGCCGTCGGGGCTGGGGCGGATCTCGGTGACCGTGGTCTGCACCGTGAGGGGCAGCGCGTCGGCCAGAAAGCGGGCGGGGGCGGTCATGCGCGGCACGCCGACGAAGCGTTCGAGGGCGAAGTCGGCGCCGTGCTCGCCGGCTTCGCCCAGTACGGCAATGCGGGCGCGCCACAGATCGGCGACACCGGCGTGCTGCCAGCGGGCGACTTCGGCGCGGAAGGCTGGATCGCGGGCGGTGAAGTACTGGGCGCCGTGGTCGCACTGCCAGTCGTCGCCGCGGCGGGTGCTCATCCGCCCCGCGGGGCCGCGGCTCTTGTCGAGGAGGGTGAGGTCGATACCCGCTGCCTTGAGGGATGTTGCGCAGGACAAACCGGCGATGCCTGCACCGATGACGGCGACTTTTGGGTTTGATTTCAATTTTTGTCCTAGACAAAAAAGGAGGGTGCCCCATAATACAGCGCATCAGGAGCCGTTCAAAGCCGATTACGAGCGGCCACGTACCGAGGGAGTTGTCATGGACAGGATTGCACTTGTCACCGGTGCCGCCGGTGGGTTGGGGCGGGCAGTGGCCGCCGGGCTGGCTGCCGATGGCTGGCGGCTGATCGTCGTGAGCCGCGACGCCGCTCGGCTGGCCGCAGCCTTTGGCGACCAGCACCTGCAGATCGAGGCCGACTGCAGCACCGTTGCCGGGGTGCGGCAGATCTTCGAGCGGGCGGCTGCGGCTGGCCTGCTCCCCACCGCGCTGGCCCACTGCGTCGGCAACATCCGGCTGGGTTCGGTGCATCGCATGTCCGAGGCGGATTTCGACGACTGCCTGCGCGCCAATCTTGTGAGCGCCTTTCACACCCTGGGTGGTTTCATCGGCGCCCTGCGCGAAGCGCGCAGCCCGGGCGCGGCGGTGCTGGTGTCGTCAGCCGCGGCGCAGATTGGCACGCCCAACCACGAAGCGGTGGCGGCGGCCAAGGCGGGGGTGGAAGGGCTCGTCCGCGGTGCCGCGGCGAGCCACGCGGCAGCGGGCATCCGGGTGAATGGCGTGGCGCCGGGCATCATGGATACGCCAGCCGCCTCGGCCATCCTCGGCAGCGCCGCCGGGCGGGATGCGGCCGCGCGGCAATATCCGCTGCCGGGCATAGGGTCGGCGGAGGAACTGGCGCAGCTGATGGTCTGGCTGCTGTCGGAGCACGCAGCGCGGGTGACGGGGCAGGTGTGGGCGATGGACGCCGGCTTCACGCGGATTCGCCCGCTGGTGAAGTGATCGCGCGCGGATTGGCGGCAGGATGCCTTCGGGCGTGACGCGAGCTCATGTCCCGTCCTGCTATAGCTTGACAGCCTTCGGCGTGCCGTTTCGCCGATCAGCT
>NZ_CALAYQ010000022.1:0-46593 GCF_937894855.1 uncultured Zoogloea sp. | reverse complement strand
CGTGGTTGGCGAGGATGTGGGCGTCGTACTTGAGGTTCTGGCCGAGCTTGCGGTGGGCGTCGGATTCGAGCCAGGGCTTGAGTTTGGTGAGCACCTCGGCGAGCGGCAACTGGGCCGGCGCGTCGGCGTAGCCGTGGGACAGCGGCAGGTAGGCGGCTTCGCCTTCGACGGTGGCGAAGGACATGCCGACGAGCGTGGCGACCATCGGGTCGAGGCCGGTGGTTTCGGTGTCGAAGGCGGTGAGCCCGGCGGCAGAAATCCTGGCCAGCCAGGCGTCGAAGGCTTCCCAGTCGAGGAGCGTCTCGTAGCCGGTGCGGTGGGCGCCGGGTTCGGCTTCGGGTGCAGGCGTGGCGGTTTCGGCGGCGGCCGGGGCTGCGGCACGTTGGGCGCCGTCTTCGAGCTCCTTCAGCCAGCCCTTGAACTCCATGCGCCGGTAGATGGCGGCGAGCGCGGCCTTGTCGTCGTCGCGGGCGGGCAGGTCGGCGGGGCCGACGGGCAGCTTGAGATCGGTGACAACGGTGACGAGCCTGCGCCCCAGCGGCAGGAAATCCAGGTGCTTGCGCAGGTTTTCGCCGACCTTGCCGCCCACCTTGTCGGCGTTGGCGATGAGGTTGTCGAGGGTGCCGTATTCGGTGAGCCACTTGACGGCTGTTTTAGGGCCGCACTTCTCGACGCCGGGCACGTTGTCGACGGTGTCGCCGACCAGCGTCAGGTAGTCGATGATGCGCTCGGGCGGCACGCCGAACTTGGCGGTCACGCCGTCGCTGTCGAGCACTTCCTCGCTCATCGTGTTGACCCAGCGCACGCCGGGCTGGACGAGCTGGGTGAGATCCTTGTCGCCGGTGGAGATGACGACCTCCCAGCCGGCCTCGACGGCCTGGCGGGTGAGGGTGCCGATCACGTCGTCGGCCTCGACGCCGTCCTCGACCAGCAGCGGCCAGCCTTCGGCCTTGACCGCCTCGTGGAGCGGCTCGATCTGCGCGCGCAGATCGTCGGGCATCGGCGGGCGGTGGGATTTGTAGTCGGGGAACCAGTCGTCGCGGAAGGTCTTGCCTTTTGCGTCGAAGATGCAGGCGCGATACTCCGCCTTGTAGTCGGATTCGAGCCGACGTAGCATGGACAGCACGCCGCGCACGGCACCGGTCGGTTCGCCTGCCGAATTGCGCAGGTCGGGCAGGGCATGGAAGGCGCGGTACAGGTAGCTGGAACCGTCGACGAGCAACAAGGTAGGCATGGGCATGCGAGGAAGAGCAGGCGGAGCCCAAGCCCTCACCCCTCACTCCTAAAGAAAAATGACTGCAAAAGACAAACTTCCCCGGGAGATTCCGAGCACCACGGCCCAGAACTTCACCGCCCGGGAGTCGTGGCGGATTTTCGGGATTATGGCAGAGTTCGTCGAGGCCACTGAGCGCCTCAAGCCGATCCGCCCGGCGGTGTCGATCTTCGGCAGCGCCCGCACCAAACCCGATCACCCCTACTACGAGAAGACCGAGCGCATCGCCCGGCTGCTGTCGGACGCCGGCTTCTCGGTGATCTCCGGCGGCGGCCCCGGCATCATGGAAGCCGCCAACAAGGGCGCCTACTTCGGCAAGTCGCCCAGCGTGGGACTCAACATCCAGCTGCCGATGGAGCAGCAGGCCAACCCCTACCAGGACATCTCCCAGACCTTCCAGCACTTCTTTGCGCGCAAGTTCATGTTCGTGAAGTTTGCGGTGGCCTACGTGGTGATGCCCGGCGGCTTCGGCACGCTGGACGAGCTGCTGGAGGCGATGACCCTGATCCAGACCGGCAAGAGCCGCAAGATCCCGGTGATCCTGGTCGAGTCGGCCTTCTGGAGCGGCCTGCTCGACTGGTTCAAGGACCGGCTGGTGGACGAGAAGATGATCAACCCCGACGATCTGAACCTCGTGCAGGTGATCGACGAGCCCGAGAAGGTCGTCGACGCGATCTTCAACCACTACCAGAGCCGCGGCTTCCTGCCGCTGCCCGAAGAGCACGAGCTGATGCTCAACCTGTAAGCCCATCGCCTGCCGGCTGCCGAGGCCGGCGGGTTACAATCGCGGCATAGTCAGGAGACCGCCATGCCCCGCGTAAAAGAATTCGCCGCCCTGCTGTTCGCCGTCACGGCGTCGGCCTGGGCCCAGCAGCAACCCCCGAAACTCGAACCCCTGCCCGAACCGCCGCCCCCGCCTCCGGGCATGGAGCTCGACGCCGAGCAGGAACCCCAGGTCACCATCCTGAAAAAAGGTGAGGACACGGTCGAGGAGTTCCGCGTCAATGGCCAGCTCTACATGGTCAAGGTTACTCCGCCCCACGGCGTGCCCTACTACCTCTACGACGACGTGGGCAACGGCGACTTCACCCGCCGCGACGCCCAGGATGCCGGCGTGCGCGTGCCCAAGTGGGTGATCAAGCGCTGGTAAGCGCCGCCAGCCGGTGACGGATGCGCAGGGTGATCGCCCTGCGCTTTTTTTTTGTGCAGCGATCCTGTCGCGATCAGGGGCGCAGCGCCGGATGCTTGAGGGCGTGGGCCGTCTCCAGCATGAAATGACGGGCCTGCATCTCGTCCCGCGCCAGGCCCAGTTCGCCGTCCCGGTAGGCCATCGCCAGGGTCTGGACGGCTTCCGGATGATCCTGTTCGGCCGCTTCGGTGTAGAGGCGCAGGGCTTCGCGTTCGTCGCGGGGCACGCCGTCGCCCGTGCGGTAGGCATTGGCGAGCATGAACTGGGCGGCGGGGATGCCCTGCTCCGCCGCCACCCGGAACCACCGCGCCGCCTTGATCGCATCCCGGCCCACGCCGTAGCCGTTGCGGTGGGCGATCCCCAGATGAAAGGCTGCGCCCCCATGGCCGGCCTCGGCGGCAGCGCCCAGCCACATTGCCCCGCGGGCGGGGTCGCGGGGGATGCCGGGGGTGCCGTCCATCAAGCTCTTGCCGAGCAGGAAGGCGGCGTGGGCGTCGCCGGCCTGGGCGGCGAGGCCGAGCCAGACCCGGGCTTCGGTGGCGGATTCCCGGTTGCCCAGCAGGGCTTCGCCCAGTGCGCGGCGGGCGAGGGGCGTGTTGCCCTCGGCCAGCGTCCGCAGCCGGTCCAGCGCGGCAGGCTGCCTGCCCGGGCCCGCCAGCACCTGCAGCTGACGCGGGTCGTCCGGCAGGTTGTCGCGTGGGGTGGCGGCGCTCCAGGCCAGGGCTGCTGCGAGGGTCATGCCGGCGGCGAGGACGCCGCCGATCCGGCCCCGCTTACTTCGAAAGATCGATCGCATAGAGCGCCAGGTTCTTGCCGCTGCCGTCGTCGGCCTGGGCGAGGGTGACATTGGTCAGCCCCGCCGCAGTGGCCAGGGCGAGCTTGCCCTGGGCGGAATGGAAGACCACGGGCCCCGCGGTGCCGACCTTGCTGAAGCGCCAGCTGCGGTCCGAGCCGTTGGCGGCGCGGGTGACGGTCTTGATCGCCTTGATGTACTCGATCAGCACGTCCCGGTTGGCGTCCGGCGACGCGTAGATGGTCTTGCTGCCGTCCAGGCCAGGGAAGCTGCCGCCGCCGCTCGCCCGGTAGTTGTTGGTGGCGACGATGAACTCCTTGGCCGGGTCGATGGCAACGCCCTTGTATTGCAGATTGACGATGCGGCTGCCGACGGCCTGGGTGACGTCGATCTCGTAGCTGATGTCGGGGCTGGTGAACATGTCGAAGTTGTAGCCCGGGAAGCTGCTGACCAGCTCCTGCGGGGTGGTCTTCGTCGGATCGATCCGGTTGAAGCGCCTGGCCGCGGTTTCGAGCCAGTTCCGGAGGTCGGCGCCGGTCACCTTCACCGCGTAGATGGTGTTCGGGTAGAGGTAGAGGTCGGCGGCGTTGTTGATCGCCACGTTGCCCTGGGCCACGTCGGTGTAGTCCGAGCCGCCGGCAAAGCCGCTCTTGAACGGGGCGCTCACCGACAGGACGGGCAGGCTGGCGTACTGGGGCAGGTTGGCCGCCACGTAGCGGGCCACGTAGTCGGCCTGGGCCTGGTTCACCAGCTCGATCGCGCCCGGATCGCCCACGTCGGCGAAGTAGGACGACATCTCGAAGTCGGTGCTGCCTATCGGCGTCTTCACGTAGTCGATGGTGGCCTGGTGTTCGGCGGCGATGGCGGCGGCGACGGAGGGCGTGACGGCCACGTAGCTCTTGTCGGCGTTCTGGGCCGAGCGTGCCTGGACGACCGTCTTGGTCTTGTCGACGGTCCATTTGCTGCCGTCGTAGGCGAGGCCGAGCTTGATCACGCCCAGGTGCTTGCCCCAGTAGTTGGCCATCACGGTGGGGACGCCATTCACGGTGCCGGCAACCTTGTCCACCCCGGGCAGGTTGAACTGCGCCACGGTGCTGGTGGCGTTGGGGAATATCTGGTGCGAGTGGCCGATCAGCATGGCATCCACGCCCGCCACGCTGGACAGGTGGTAGCTGCCGTTTTCCATGGTCGGCGAATAGGCGCTGTTGTCGAGGCCGCCGTGGGAGATCACCACCACCAGATCGGCGCCCTTGGCGCGCATCTCGGGGATGTACTTCTCGGCGGCTTCCTTGACGCCAGTGGTGTAGACCTTGCCGTCCAGCCAGCGCTTGTCCCAGCTCATGATGGTCGGCGGCGTGAAGCCGATGATGCCGACCTTGACGACGCCGGTCACGGCGCTGCCGTCCGGCCCAGTGGCGGTGACGGTCTTGTCGATGATCGCGTAGGGCTGGAACAGGGGCTGGCCGGTCTTCACGCTGAGGACGTTGGCCAGCACCAGCGGGAAGTTTGGGCCCTTGCAGACGGGCTGGTCGGCCGGCTCGGCCATGCCGGTGATGCTGAAGCGGTTGCCGGTCACCTGGCTCAGGAAGGGCAGGCCGTAGTTGAACTCGTGGTTGCCGATGCCGCCGCCGTCGTAGCCGGTGGCGTTCATCACCTTGTACATGGCCAGCGTCTCGCTGCAGCCAAGGGGTTTGACGGTGGCCTGGTAGTCCGACAGGGCGGTGCCCTGGATGGTGTCGCCGTTGTCGATCAGCAGGGTGTTGGGAAACTCCTGGCGGGCGGCGGCGATGAGGGTCGCGGTGCGCTCGAAGCCCAGCGACGTGTCCTCGGTGAGCTTGAAGTAGTCATAGCTCATCACGTTGGTGTGGAGGTCGGTGGTCTCCAGCAGGGCCAGCGTGGTGGTCGAGCCGGTCGGCACGCTGGGGGCGTTGCTGCCGCTGCTGCCACAGCCGGCAAGGAGGAGGACGGCGGCGGCGCAGGCGCCGAGCTGGAACAAAGGAGCGGACATGACTTTCCCGGCACGTGATGTGGTGCCGGGAAGTATCGGCGGGGCGGGTTGCCGGGGCGTGACGCGGATGTTGCCGGTCAGGGACAATCCGGCAACATTCCGCTTACAGGCAGTGAAAGCGCCTGGAGGCCCCGGCTACGGTGCCTCGCACAGGCAGTGCAGATACACGTGGCCCGGGTCGTTCCACAGGGCCAGGCCCTGGAGTTCGGCGCGCAGGCGGGCGACGGTCTGATCCACCAGCGAGCGGCTGCCGGGTTCCCCGCCGTCGGATTCCTCGCCGTTGTCGAGGAGCTTGGCGAGCAGCTGGTCGCGGGGCGACAGGGGCTTCTCGACGTAGCTCACGTCGTAGTCGGTGAGCCCGGCGCGGGCGGCGGCGGCCTTGAGGGCGGCGTCGAGCCCGCCGAGCTTGTCCACCAGGCCCTTTTCCTTGGCCTGGATGCCCATCCACACGCGGCCCTGGGCCACCTGATCGACGGCTTCCGGGCTCATCTTGCGCGCTTCGCCCACCACGCCGAGGAAGCGCTTGTAGCCGTGCTCGATGCTCGACTGGAGGAGCTTGCCGATCTGCGGGTCGAGGGCGCGGCGCGGGTCGAGGCCGGCGGCCAGCGGCGTGGTGCCAATGCCGTCGACGGTGAGCCCGAGCTTGGCCATCGGGCCGGAGAGATCCGGCAGCATCGCGAAGATGCCGATCGAGCCGGTGATGGTGGTGGGGCTGGCCCACACCTCGTCGGCGGCCATGGCGATCCAGTAGCCGCCGGAGGCCGCCACCGAACCCATCGACACCACCACGGGCTTGCCGGCCTTGCGGGTGAGGGCCAGTTCGCGGCGGATCACTTCGGATGCAGTGGCGCTGCCGCCAGGGCTGTCGATGCGCAGCACCAGGGCCTTGATGGCGTCGTCCTCGCGGGCCTGGCGGATCAGTCCGGCGACCGAATCGCCGCCCACCACGCCCGGCGGCTGTTCGCCGTCGACGATGGCGCCCTGGGCCACCACCACGCCGATCTTCGCGGCCGGATGGTGGGCTTCCTCGCGGACGCGGGAGATGTAAGTGGCCAGATCCACGTGCTTGAAACCCTTGCCGTCCGCGGCCGGGCCCACCAGCCCGCGCACGAAGTCGCGCCACTCGTCGGCGCTCTTGAGGCCATCCACGAAGCCGGCGTCGAGGGCCATCTTCGCCGAATCGCCATCGGCGGCGGCCAGCAGCTCGGGCGCCTCGCCCACGTAGCGGGTGATCCCGGCGCCGGCCTTGGGGCGAGCGGCGGTGATGTCGGCCTGATAGGCCTGCCACGCGGCGTCGAGGTATTCGCGGGTCGCCTCGCGGTCTTCCGGCGACATGTCGCTGCGGGTGTAGGGCTCGACGAAGGATTTGTAGGTGCCCACCCGGAAGACCTGCATCTTCACGCCGATCTGGTCGAACAGGCCCTTGAAGTAGGTGGGGTAGCGCCCGAAGCCGGTGAGCAGCACGTAGCCGTCGGGATTGACGAACACCTCGTCGGCCTGGGCCGCCAGGTGGTATTGGGTCTGGTTGAAGTTCTTGCCCCAGGCGTAGACCTTCTTGCCGGCCTTGCGGAAGTCGGCCACCGCGGCGCCGATCTCCTCCAGCTTGGACAGCCCGGCGCCGGAAAGGCCGTCCGGTTCGAGGATCAGCACCTTGATGCGCGGGTCGGTGGCGGCGTTGCGGATGGCGTCCACCACGTCGCGCAGCAGCACCTGGCGGATGCCGTCGCCGCCCTGCAGCACGCTCATCGGGCTGCGCACGCTGCGTTGCTCGACGAGGCTTCCGTTGGGCGCGATGACCAGCGCGGCGTCGGTGGGCAGCGGCTCGATCTGGCTCGACCACCAGCTGGCGGCGATCACCGCGATGACTGCAAGGAACAGCAGGTTGATGCTCGCCCGGCGCAGCCGGTCCACCCCACGCCAGATACCCGACCAAACTCTTCTCACGACACCCGGCCGCGTACTGCGATCCATCCTGCTCTCCAATGTTTGCCTGTCATGCTGCCTGCGGTTGCCCGCAAGGTTTCGGCGCCCCGCCAATCCGGTAGAATCCGCCCATGTTTGCCAATCCCCCGCCCGACCAGATCCGCCGCCTGCTGCAGGAGGTCAAGACCATCGCCGTCGTCGGCCTGTCGCCGCGCGTCGAGCGCCCGAGTTACCGGGTGTCCCGCGCGATGCAGGGCTTCGGCTATCGCATCGTACCGGTTCGTCCGGCAGTTTCCGAGGTGCTCGGCGAAAAAGCCTATGCGCGCCTGTCCGATCTGCCCTTCGTGCCCGATCTCGTGGATGTCTTTCGCGCATCCGACGAAGTCGGCCCGATCGTGGACGAATGCATCGCCCTCGGCGTCAGGCGCCTCTGGCTGCAGGACGGGGTGATCAACGAAGAAGCCGCCGCGCGCGCGCAAGCTGCCGGCATGACGGTGGTGATGGACCGCTGCGTCTGGCGGGATTACCTGGATTTTATCCCATGAGCAGAAAGCTCGCCTTTACCAAGATGCAGGGCCTCGGCAACGACTTCGTGATGATCGACGCCGTGCGCCAGCCCATCCAGCTCACCGAAGACCAGGTGCGCTACCTGGCCGACCGTCATTTCGGCGTCGGTTGCGACCAGCTGCTGGTGGTCGAGCCGGCCCAGACGCCGGGTGTCGATTTCCGCTACCGCATCTTCAACGCCGACGGTGGCGAGGTCGAACAGTGCGGCAACGGCGCGCGCTGCTTCGCCCGCTTCGTGTTCGACCAGGGCCTCACCGACAAGCGCGAGATCCGCGTCGAGACCAAGAAAGGCATCATCGCGCCGCGCCTCGAGGCCGACGGCAACGTGACCGTCGACATGGGCGTGCCGGTGCTGAACCCCGCCGATGTGCCCTTCGTCAGCGATTCCGACGCCTACGTGCAGCCCCTCGACGTGGCCGGCACCAGTGTGGCGATCACCGCCGTCAGCATGGGCAACCCCCACGCGGTGCAGGTGGTGGCCGATGTGGACACCGCTCCGGTGGCCGAGCAGGGCCCGCTGATCGAGCATCACCCGCGCTTTCCGGCACGGGTGAATGCCGGCTTCCTGCAGGTCGTGGACGACCACCGCGTGCGCCTGCGCGTCTTCGAGCGCGGCGCCGGCGAAACCCTGGCCTGCGGCACCGGCGCCTGTGCGGCGGTGGTGGCGGGCATCCTGCGTGGCCTGGTCGCCTCGCCGGTGGCCGTCGAGACCCGCGGCGGAGAACTCACCATCGCCTGGAACGGCGTCGGTACCCCGGTGCTCATGACCGGCCCGGCCGTCACCGTCTTCTCCGGCGAACTCACGCTCCCCTGATCTTCACCCCACCCGGCCCCTCGCCATGAAAGCTTCCGACGTCATCCAGTTCCTGCAGGCCAACCCCGATTTCTTCGACGACAACTCGGGCCTGCTGACCGATCTGACGGTGACCCACCCCCACAACGGCCAGGCCATCTCGCTCATCGAACGGCAGATGCTGGCCCTGCGCGAGCGCATCGCCCAGCTCGAGAACAAGTTCGCCGAGCTGCTCGAATTCGGCGAGGAGAACGACGCCATCGGCGAGAAGGTGCATCGCCTCACCCTGTCGCTGCTCGAGGCCGAGGATTTCGAATCCATCCGCCAGGCGATCTACACCCACCTGCAGGAAGACTTCACCGTGCCCCACGTGGCTTTCCGGGTATGGAACAGCGTGCTGTCGCGCAGCGGCCCCGAGTTCCTGCCGGTGGGCGAGGAAGTGCGCTTCTTCACCGGCGACCTCACCGGCCCCTTCTGCGGCACCCCGACGATCCGCGAAGTCATCAACTGGTTCGGCGCCGCCGGCCGGCAGGTGAAGTCCGTGGCCCTGGTGCCCCTGCGCCGCGACGAGAAGACCTTTGGCCTGCTGGCCATGGGCAGCGAAGATCCCGAGCGCTTCTATCCGGCGATGGGCACGCTCTACGTCACCCGCATCGGCGAGATGGTTTCCGCCTCCCTCGTCCGCCAACTCGGCTGAGGGGCGCATAAAGCTACTGCGCAGGCCGATCTTGCGTCTGTGATGCTCGCCGTACTCATGTACGGCTGCGCTTCTCGATGCAACCTCGGGCCGCTCGCTACGCGCTCTTCGCCCCTCAGGTGCCGGGAGAGGCTGACGGTTTAGCCTTTCCCCCAATTTCCATTCCCCATTTCCCAATCCCCACATCCCCCCATGGCCGATCTCATTCTCAAACCCGGTAAGGAACGCTCCGTGATGCGTCGTCACCCCTGGATCTTTGCCGGTTCGGTGGATCGGCTGGAGGGGCGGGCGCGGGCGGGTGACACGGTGCTCGTCAAGGATGCCGGCGGCAAGCCGCTGGCGCGGGCCGCGTGGTCGCCCGAATCGCAGATCCGCGCCCGGGTGTGGACCTTCGACTGCGAGCAGTCCATCGACCACGCCTTCATCAAGCGCGCGGTGGCGGCGTCGGTGGCGCGGCGGGCGGCCCATCCTTGGCTGGCCAAGCAGGATGGCGTGCGCCTGATCCACGGTGAGTCCGACGGCCTGCCCGGCGTGATCGCCGACCGCTACGGCCCGGTGGTGGTGGTGCAGCTCACCAGCGCGGGCGCCGACAAGTGGCGTGAGGCCATCGTCGCCGGGTTGGTCCAGGCCACCGGCTGCAGCGCGGTGTATGAGCGATCGGATTCTGACGTGCGCAAGCTCGAAGGCCTCGGCCCGGTGAGCGGGCTGGTGTTCGGCGAGATGCCCGAGCAGCTCACCATCGTCGAAAACGGCGTGCGCATGGAAGTGGACGTGGCCGGCGGCCATAAAACCGGCTTCTACCTCGACCAGCGCGACAACCGCCTGCTCACCGGCCAGCTGGCCGCCGGGCGCGACGTGCTCAACTGTTTCTGCTACACCGGCGGCTTCTCGCTGCAGGCGCTGGCGGGTGGCGCGAAGAGCGTGATCTCCATCGACTCGTCCGGCCCGGCGCTGGCCACCGCGGCGCGCAACGTGGCGCTCAACCCGCAGCTCGACGCCGCCCGCGCCGAATGGCGGGAGGACGACGTCTTCCAGGCCCTGCGCACCCTCAAGACCGAAGGCCGCAAGTTCGACCTGATCGTCCTCGATCCGCCCAAGTTCGCGCCCTCGGCCGCCCACGCCGACCGGGCCGCCCGCGCCTACAAGGACATCAATCTCCTGGGCTTCCGCCTGCTCAACCCGGGTGGCATTCTGATGACGTATTCGTGCTCCGGTGGCATCGGGCTCGAACTGTTCCAGAAGATCGTTGCGGGTGCCGCGGCGGACGTCGGGATCGAGGCACGCATTTTGCATCGCCTGTCCGCATCCCCCGATCATCCCATCGGTCTGGCCGTCCCGGAGGGCGAATACCTTAAGGGCCTGGCCTGTCAGGTGTGAATTAGTCCATAGCGAGCGCAGTTTTTCGCGGTTTCGCAAGACGGGGGTATGTATTCTCCGGGCATTGAATGGTTAAATGATGTTACACACCATTCAGCCAGAAGCATCATGGAGAACTACATGAACACCCTGCTGCCCCCTGACTCCAAAGGGTCAGTTCCACCCGACGAACTGACCGGGACGACGGGGCCCGAAGTTCCTCGCGAAAGGCGCCTGGCCGCCTTGCACCTCGCCCGCTACAACCTTCGCTATCTGGTCCGGCTTTACGGCGCCTTCGACGGCGACCTGCTGCTGCCCATCGTGCTCGGGGAAGTGGGCCTCTACAACATGGGCAGTCTTGCGCTCGGCGACGGCTCCAGCGTGCCCAGTTGTTGCACCGACGAAGAAACCTTCAGTCGCCTGTCGCTGCGCCCGTGCAACGCCTTCTCGATCAGCTCGTCCACCGGCATCCCGCGGGAAACCGTGCGGCGCAAGGTGAGCTACCTGATCCAGAACGGCCTGATCGACCGCGACCCGAAGGGTGGCCTGACGATCACCGCCAAGGCCGTGTCGCTCTGCCTAAAGCCCTTCGACGAAGAAAACCAGAGCGATTTCCTCACCACCGCGAGCCGCATCGAGGCCGTGATGGCAAACGCCAAGGCGGCCCGGCAGACCGCCTGATCCCCCTGTTGCCCGCAGCGCCGGCCGGATTTCAGCCAGCGTGGCGGGTCAGCTTTCTTCCCACAGGCCCTGGCTGCCGCCCGGCGGCCGAAGCCCGAAGTGTTGCCAGATCGACGCGGTGGCCATGCGCCCCCGCGGCGTGCGCTGCAGGTAGCCCTGCTGGATGAGGTAGGGCTCCAGCACGTCCTCGATGGTGTCGGACGATTCGCCGATCGCCGCCGCCAGGTTGTCGAGCCCCACCGGCCCGCCGCCAAACTTCTCAAGCATTGCACCCAGCAGCTTGCGGTCCATCAGATCCAGGCCCAGATGGTCCACGTCGAGCATCGTCAGCGCCGCATCCGCCACCTCGGCGGTGATGCGGCCGTCGGCGCGCACCTCGGCGTAGTCGCGCACCCGCCGCAGCAGGCGGTTGGCGATCCGCGGCGTGCCCCGGGCGCGGCGGGCGATCTCGAAGGCGCCGGTGTCATCGATCTCCACGTCCAGCAGGCGTGACGAGCGGCTGACGATGTAGGCGAGCTCCTGCGCGGTGTAGAACTCCAGCCGCGACACGATCCCGAAGCGGTCGCGCAGCGGGTTGGTGAGCATCCCGGCGCGGGTGGTGGCGCCCACCAGCGTGAAGGGCGGCAGATCCAGCTTGACCGAGCGCGCCGCCGGCCCTTCGCCGATCATGATGTCGATCTGGAAATCCTCCAGCGCCGGGTAGAGGATTTCCTCCACTACCGGGCTCAGGCGGTGGATCTCGTCGATGAACAGCACGTCGTGGGGTTCGAGGTTGGTGAGCAGCGCGGCCAGATCGCCGGCGCGCTCCAGCACCGGGCCGGAGGTCTGGCGCAGATTGACACCCATCTCGGCCGCCACGATGTGGGCGAGGGTCGTCTTGCCCAGGCCCGGCGGGCCGAACAGCAGCACGTGGTCGAGGGCCTCGCCGCGCTTGCGGGCGGCCTGGATGAAGATTTCCAGCTGGTTGCGGATCTTCTGCTGGCCCACGTAATCGGCCAGCCGCTTGGGCCGCAGGGCGCGCTCCAGCGCCTCTTCCTGGTTGCTGGCCTTGGCCGCGCCGATCAGCCTGGCGGTGGCGTCGGGCTGGCCGCCCTTGATGGCATCGGTCTCGATCATTGGGATTCGTCCGTCGTGACGGGGGGAAGGGCCGCGTCGTGGGCGGTCCATTCCCGGAACAGGGCCTGGCCCAGGGCCAGGAAGGTGGGGCCGAGGAACAGCCCGATGAAGCCGAAGGCCAGCACGCCGCCAAAGGCGCCCAGGGCGATCAGCAGGATCGGCAGGCTGGCGGTGCGGCTGATCAGGAAGGGCTTGAGGAAGTTATCCACCGAGCTGACCGCCAGCGCACCCCACAGCACCATGAAGATCGCCCAGCCGCTCTCGCCCTGCTGGTACAGCCAGAACGCCGCGCCACCCCAGATCAGCGGCGGGCCCACCGGCACCAGCGACAGGAAGAAGGTGCCCGCCGCCAGCAGCAGCGAGCCCGGCACCCCGGCGATCACGAAGCCGATCAGCGCCACCAGGGCCTGGGCGGCGGCGGTGCCGACAATGCCGATCATCACCGCCTTGACGGTGTTGGCGGCCAGATCGAGCAGCCGGTTGCCCAGTTCGCCTCCCAGGCGCTGGGCGCCGGTTTCGAGCTGGTCGTAGATGGTCGCGCCGTCCCGGTAAAAGAAGAAGCCGATGAACAGCACCAGGGTGATCTGCAGCAGCCCCTGGCCCAGCACGCCGCCCAGCCCGAGAGCGAACTTGCGGGCTGGCTCGACCACCTGCAGCGCGAGCTTGCGCATCTCCTGCTGGCTGTGGGTGAGCTTGCGCACGTAAGCGTCCACGTCGCGGCCCACCACCGGGATGTCCTTCACCCACTCCGGCGGGCGGCCGTCGGATTGCTCGATGGCCGTCCGCGCCCAATCCACGGCCGCCATCGCCGCGTCGGTGAGGGACGCCGCCAGCCCGATCATCGGCACCAGCAGCACCGCGGTGAGCAGGAAGGTCATCGAAATCGCCGCCAGCCCGTTGCGCCGGCCCATCCGGCGGTGCAGCGACCGGTAGATCGGCCAGGTGGTGATGCACACCGTCCCGGCAAACAGGATCGCCGCGAAGAAGGGGCTGAGCACGAAGGCGCAGCCGAGCAGCAGAAGGGCGGTGATGGCCACCTGGGCAGTACGTCGCGGAGCCATGGGGGAGTCTCGGGTTGGGGATGGGGGGATTATCCCTGAATCGGGCGGCGCCAAGCGTCCGGCGCGGTGGGCGGCATTTCAGATGCCGGGCTTCCGCCTCACATAAACCGTCTTCTCCACCGTCGCCACCACCTCGCCTTTTCGGTTGACCACGTCCACCGTGAACACCGGCTCGAACTTGTCGCCGCCGGCGGTGGCCTGGCGGATGGCTTCGACCTGCTCGGGCGTGACGCGGAAGCGGGCGCGGACGGTGCCGCGGCCGGGGAGCTTGTAGTCGATGCTGGAGGCCTTGTCCCACACCACGTAGCCGCGGCCGAGCTGGTGCATGACCAGCAGCGCGAAAAAGGGGTCGGTCATGGCGTACAGCGAACCGCCGAAATGGGTGCCCATGTAGTTGCGGTTGAGCAGCCCGAGGCGCATGCGCACCACGGCTTCGGTGTAGTCGGGCGACAGGCGCTCCACGTGGATGCCGGCGCCGATGAAGGGCGGCCACAGGTTCATCAGCAGGCGCAGGGTGCCGGCGCTCAGTTTTACGTTGCGCATGAAACCCTGTTTGAGTTTGGTGCTCATGCCTTCGACAGGCCCTTGAGCGCCTGGCGGATGCCGTCGGAGACGCCCACGCCGTCGGGCAGCTGCTTGACCGCGCCGAGGGCTTCCTTCTCGTTGTAGCCGAGGGCCAGCAGGGCGTTGATGATGTCGCCCCGGTCGTCGCCGGGCTGTGCGGCGGCCTGGGCGGCGAGGCCGGGCAGGGCCTTGGGCAGTTTGTCGCGGAGCTCAAGCAGCAGGCGCTCGGCGGTCTTCTTGCCGATGCCGGGGATCTTGATGAGCCGGCCGGATTCCTGCAGGGCGATGGCCTGGGCCAGATCGGTGACCGACAGCCCGGAGAGCACTGCCAGCGCGGTGCGGGCGCCGATACCGGCGACCTTGAGGAGCTGGCGGAAGGTGGCGCGCTCGTCCTCACTGGCAAATCCGTACAAAAAATGGCCGTCCTCGCGCACCGCCATGTGGGTGGCGAGGCTGACCGTCTGGCCGGTGGCGGGCAGGCCGTAGAAGGTGCTCATGGGCACTTCGAGCTCGTAGCCGACGCCGCTCACGTCGATGAGGATCTGTGGCGGGTTCTTCTCGGCCAGGCGGCCGGTGATGCGTCCGATCATGGGGGCTTTCGTTCAGGTGAAATCTGCGGCGCGGAAGGCCGGCAGGCCTTCGGCCTGGGCGGCGAGGCCGGCGAGGTGGGGGTAGTCGCTGTCGTCCACCAGGCCCGGCGCGGTGTGGTGGGTGAAGCGCCACGCCACGGCCACGGTGATGTCGGCCTGGGTGGGGCGATCGCCGCACAGCCAGTCGTCCTGGCCCACGTGGCGGTCAATCAACGCGTAGGTGTCGCGGATCTGGCCGGTGACGCGATCGATCCAGTCGGGCGATCGGGCTTCCTCGGGGCGCACCTTGGTCTCGTAGTAGCGCTGGACGCTCTTCTCGGCCGCGGCGAGGCCCCAGCCGGTGAGCTGCAGGCAGCGCTGCAGGCGGGCCGGATCGGCCGGCAGCAGGCTCTTGCCCGGCGCGGCGGTGTGCTCGAACCAGTCGATGATGACGCTGCTGTCCACCATCACGCCGCCGTCGTCCAGCACCAGCGTGGGCGCCTTGACGAGCGGGTTGATGGCGTGGAATTCGGCGAAGTTCCGAAACACCGACAGGGACTGGTGTTCGAAGGGCACGCCGAGCATCCGGGCGCTGATGAAGGTGCGGCGGACGAAGGGCGAATCAAGCATTCCGACGAGTTTCATGGAGTGGCTCCGGTGGTGGATTGGGCGCAGCGGGTGGCGGTGGCGCGAAGGCGGGCGAGGACGGCGTCGGCTTCGTCGCGGCTTTTTACCGGGATGCGGGCCTCGTGGCCGCTGCCCAGGTTGCCGCCGCCGAAGTAGATCCGGACTTCGTCGGCCCGCAGGTCGACATACTGAACGATACCCAGATTGATGAGCCGCTGGGTGGCGTTGTCGGTGGGGAGGGCGAACAGGCAGAAGGCGGTGGAGCCCGCCGCGGTCGGCTGCGGATCGGCGGCGCCGGCGGGCAGGGCCAGGGCGGCGAGGAGGGCAGCGAGGTGGCGCATCGCGGTGGTCATCGGGCAAAGAAGCGGGCGAGGTCGTGGAGGCTGGCGGCGAGCGGTACGCCGGCGGCGCGCACGTCGTCGGCGGGCTGGAGGAGATCGGGCACCATCACCACCCGGGCGCCGGCGGCCAGCGCGCCGCGCACGCCGGCGTTGGAGTCTTCCAGCACCAGGCAGTGCTCGACCGGCACGCCCAGGCGCGCGGCGGCGGCCAGGAAGATGTCCGGCGCCGGCTTGCCGCGCTCGACCTCGTCGCCGCACACCATGCCGTGCACCCGCGGCAGCAGGCCGACGGCGGCGAGCTTGGGCTCGGCCCGGGAGCGGCGGGTGGAGGTGGCCACCACGCGGCCCAGGGCCAGGCGGTCGAGCTGGTCGAAGAGCTCGGCTGCGCCGCCCTTCACTGGGATGCGGCCTTCAAGGATGGCGGTCTCGTAGATCCGCCCGAAGGCCTCGTACAGCGCGGCAGTGGGGTAGTCGTCGCCCAGGTGGCGGCGGATCACCAGCGGGCCGTCGTGGGCGTTGAGGCCGACCATCGCGAGGCCCACCTCGTAGCGCCATTCCAGGCCCAGCTCGGCGGCGGCCGCGGCGACGGTGGCGAGGGCGACCCGCTCGCTGTCGAGGAGCAGGCCGTCCATGTCGAAGATGACGCCGCGGATGTCGCCGGCGGCGAAGGGCAGGGTAAAGCTCATGAAGTGGCTCCCGGCCAGCGTCCGAAGGCCAGCGTCGCGGCGAGGACGAGGCCGTGAAGGTGGGCGGCGGCGATGGTCAGCTTGATGGCGGGGGCGAGTTCGGCGGGCTCGTCGGCGTGGGCGAGCAGGTGGCGGGCGGCGCGGAAAGAGAGGATCAGCGTCAGCGCCGCGGCGGCCGCGCCCTGGGGCAGCTGGTTGCGGCCGACCATCAGCACCAGCCAGCCGTAGGCGACGATCAGCGTGGCCAGAAACACCCACTTGGCCGCGTGGGGCCCCAGGCGCACGACGAGCGTGCGCTTGCCGGCGGCAGCGTCGCCGCGCAGGTCGGGGAACTCGTTGATGAACAGGATCGCCGCCACCAGCAGCGCGTAGGAGAGCCCGGCCTTGACCGGCGCCAGCGCAAACCCGCCGCGCTGGACGAAATCGGTGCCGATCACCACGATCAGCCAGCCGGCCGCCACCGCGAGCTCGCCCAGCCCGCGGGACACCAGCGCCAGCGGCGGCGCGGTGTAGGCCCAGCCGAGCGCGAGCCCGGCAACGCCGATGAGGATCAGCCCCGGCCCGGCATGCCACGCCAGCCACAGCCCGGCGGGCACCACGGCCGCCATCAGCACCCAGCCCAGGCGGCCGGTCTCGGCTTCGGACAGCACGCCGTTCTGGATGAAGCGGCTCCCGCCGGTAAAGGGAAACACCCGCTCGGTGTTGGCCGCGTCGGCGCCGCTCCTGGCGTCGTAAAAATCGTTGAGCACGTTGATGCCGGCGTGGGCGACGAGGGCGAAGCACACCGTGAGCAGCGCCTTGCCGGTGTCGATGGCCACGCCGCTGCCGTGGGCCACCGCCAGCCCGATGAGGCAGGCGAACAGCGTCACCGCCAGAAAGGCCGGACGCGTCGCCAGCAGGCAGGCCACGAGGGGCCGGGCGCGCAGGGCGGGCGTGGGTTCGGCGGGGGCGGGGGAGGCGGACATCGGCGGGCAGGTGTGACGGAATGCGCAATCCTGCGATGCGCCGTGACACCGGTCAAGGGTGGATGCGATCGCGGGCGTCCGCCGTTCATTCGAATCGGTTAGCATCCTTGGCTGACTTCGTCCCCTGCGCTGCCGATCTTGACCGCCACCGCCCACCCCTCTGTCGCCCTTCCCCGCTCCGGCCCCGGTGCCCGCCTGTACGGCGGCCTGATGCTCGTGCTCGCCATCGTCGCCCTGTCGGCGTGGTTTGCCCCCTATCCCCTCGACCGGGCGGTGGCAGGTGCGCTGCTGGGGGCCTACGGGCTGGCGCTGGTGATCCGCCCGGCCCTGTGGCTGGTGCTGCTGCCGGCCCTGTGGCCGGTGGTGGATCTGGCGCCGTGGGGCGGGCATATCCACTTCACCGAGAGCGACGCGCTGGCCCTCGTCACCCTGGCGGCCCTCGGGCTGCGGGAAGCCTTCGCCCCGCCCGTGCCGACCCTCGCCGGGCGGGCGCCCGTCAAGCTGCGGGCCGGCGCCCTGGGGGCCTTCGGCTTGCTGGCGGCGAGCGTGGCCATCGCCGGCCTGCGCGGCGGCTTGCCGCTGCCGGCGCTGGATGCGGGATCGCTGATCGGCTACAACACCACGGTCAATGCGCTGCGGGTGGGCAAGGGCTTCCTGCTGGCGTTTGCGCTGATCCCCTTCCTGCAGCTGGCGGTGCGGCGGGATGGCGACGCGGCGCTGGATCGGCTGACCCTCGGCCTCACCCTCGGCTTTGCCACCTGCGCCTTCACCGCGATGTGGGAGCGGGTGGCCTTTCCGGGCCTCACCAACTTTGCGTCGGACTACCGTACGACCGCCCTGTTCTGGGAGATGCACGTGGGCGGCGCGGCGCTCGATGCCTGGCTGATGCTGAGCTTCCCGTTTGCGGTGCTGAGCTTCCGGCGTGCCCACGGCGTGGTGGGACGGGCGCTGGCGCTGGTGGTGGTCGGGGTGGGCATCTACGCGATGTTCACCACCTTCTCGCGAATCGTTTATGGCGCGCTGTTCGTGTCGATGGTGGTGCTCGGCGTGGCCAGCCTGCGCCGGCCGGCGGCGCATCAGCCGGCCGATCGGCCTCGGCGCCATCCGGCGGTGCTGGCCGCGCTGGCGGCGGTGGTGCTGGCGGGCGGGATGCTGACCTTCCCCGAAGGCGGCTACCGGGCGCTGCTGGCCTTCACCGGCCTCGCCCTGCTGGCCTGGCCGGCGGGGGCAGCGCTCTCGGGGATGCGGATCGGCGGTTTCGTGCTCGGGCTGGTGGGCGGCCTGGTGCTGGCGGCGGGCTGTGCGGCGGCAGCGTTGGCGCTGCCGAAGGGCGTCTATCTGGCCTACGCCGGCCTGTGGGCACTGGCGGCGCTGCTCGTCGTGCTGCGCGGCCGCGGGCTGCGGGTGGGCGGCGCGGTGATGCTGGCGCTGCTGGTCGGGCTGGCGCTGGCGACTGTGCTGATCAGTGCCTTCTGGAGCGAGCCGACGCGCTTCATGGGCAGCCTGGGTGGCGCGCTGCTGGTGATCGCCGTGCTGGCCCGCCAGGCCCTCGGCCGCACGCCCCTGTGGCAGCCGCGCCTGCACGATCTGCAGGGCCTGCTGGTGGTGCTGGTGGCCGGCGGCATGGTGGTCACCACCCTCGGTGGCTATTACATGGGCGCCCGCCTTTCCAACACCGGCTTCGACGCCGGCACTCGCTTCCAGCACACCACCCGCAGCATCGGGCTGGTGGATGGGCCGCTCGATGCGCTGGTCGGGCTGGGCCTGGGGCGCTATCCCGAGGCGTATTTCTGGAAGGTGGCCGACCCCGCCACGCCGGGCTCGCTGGCGCTCATCAACGACGCCAACGGCCGCGCGATGCGGCTGGCCGGGCCGCGCCAGGGGCGCAGCATCGACGAGGTGGTGCTGCTCACCCAGCGTCTGCCGGTGGATACCGTCACGCCGCTGCACCTGCGCTTCAAGGCCCGCAGCGAGGTGGATACCCAGATGATCGTGCAGGTGTGCCGCAAGCACCTGCTCTACGCCAACCCATGCGCCACCGCGCTGGTGCGCCTGTCGGGCGGCAAGGGCTGGATCACCGTCGACAGCCAGCTCAACGACCCCGGCCTCGCTTCGGTGGGCGGCCTGCCGCGGACGACCGTGTTGACCCTCGGCACCACCTCGCCCACGCCCATCGACCTGGACGACATCGAGCTCACCGACGCCCAGCTGCGGCCGCTGGTGGCCAACGGCGGCTTCGAGCAGGGCGGCGCCCATTGGTTCTTCAGCTCGGACCGGGATCACTTGCCCTGGCACGGCAAGAACCTCTTCGTGCACACCTTCGTGGAGCAGGGCGTGCTCGGCACCGTGGCGATGCTGCTGATCCTGGCCGGCGGGCTGCTGCATCTGGCCCGCGCGCCCACCCGCCTGCAGGCCCACGCGCCCACGCTGCTGGCGGCGCTGGTGGGGCTGGCGACGGTGGGGATGGTGGACAGCCTGCTCGACATGCCGCGGATCACCGTCTTCCTGCTGCTGCTGGCCTGGCTGGCCCTCAACCTGCGCCAGCCGCCGGCGCGCTGATCGTTATTCCCGACCGTTGCCCATCGCCATGAACGTCCGAACCGCGCTCCTCGCCATCCTGCTTTCGGCGCCAGCCGTGCCCGCCGCCGCGGCGACCATCCTCGTCGGGCCCGGCGAATCCGTCACCCGCATCGCCGATGCAGCCCGCCTCGCCAAGGATGGCGACACCGTGCTGATCCGCCCCGGCACCTACAAGGGTGACGTGGCGGTGTGGGCCCAGAAATCCCTGACCATCCGCGGTTTCGGCGGTCGCCCGGTGCTCGACGCCGACGGCCGCGACGCCGACGGCAAGGGCATCTGGGTGTTCGTGAATGGCAACTACAAGGTCGAGAACATCGAGTTCCGTGGCGCCCGGGTGGCCGATGGCAACGGCGCCGGCATCCGCTTCGAGCAGGGCAGCCTGGAGGTGCGCGACTGCGTCTTCGAAGACAACCAGAACGGCCTCATCACCGCCAACTTCGACACCGCCGAGCTGCGCATCTACAACAGCAGCTTCAGCCGCGCCCCGCGCGAGCCCGGCCGGCTGCACCACCTGCTTTACGTGGGGCACATCAAATCCTTCGTGCTGGAAGGCAGCCGCTTCCACCAGGGCTACCAGGGGCATCTGGTCAAGAGCCGGGCCGGGCGCAACGAGATCCGCTACAACCTGCTGGTGGATGGGCCTGGCGGCATGGCGTCGTACGAGCTGGAGTTTCCGGAAGGCGGGGTGGCGGTGGTGGTGGGCAACGTGATCGCCCAGAGCGCCGACAGCCCCAACCCGATCGTCGTGGCCTACGGCGCCGAAAGCAGCCGCTGGGCCGAAAACCGCCTGCTGATGGCCCACAACACCCTGATCAACGCGGGCTGGCGGCCGGCTTGGTTTACCCGGGCGTGGTCCGACAAGCTGCCGCCGGATACCCAGATCGTCACCCGCAACAACCTCACCGTGGGGCTGGGGGGCTTCAGCCTGTCGCTGCCCGGTGATCATCGGGGCAACTTCCCGCTGCCCGGCGGGGCGATCGAGCCGGAGTCTCTGGATTTCACGCCGCCGGCCATCCTGCGCGGGCGGGTCGATAAACCCGACGGCCCGTTGGGCGAACTGCTCACGCCCCGGGCCGAGTTTGCGCTGCCCATCGGCACCCAGCCGCTCGCGCCGCCTGCAGCCTGGGCGCCGGGCGCCTTCCAGAGCCACGGGATGGTGACCCGCCAGCCGGCGGGGCGCTGACCGGCCTCAGGCCCGGCGCAGGGCCACGTGCTGGGTGATGAAGCGCTCGGCGTCGGTTCGGAAGCGCTCGTCGGGCGTGCTGGATATCCAGTGCTTGATCAGCCCGCCGACGAACAGGAAGGTGTCGTAGGCCAGCATCTCCGGGTCGGCCGGCAGGCGCAGCTGGCCTTTGGCGGCGGCCCGGCGGTAGGCGTCGGTGAGCATCCCCAGAAAATCCATCTGCCCGGCGGTGCAGCCCTTCATCGAGCTGAACTCGCCCACGTATTCGCACTTGAACGCGAGGATCTCGAAGGTCTCGCGGGTCTGGGCCTGATCCACCAGGATGCGGATGATCTCCTGCAGGGCGTGCTCGACGCCGCCAAGCGGGTCGTTGGCCTCCGCGTCGAACACCACCCGGTCGAGAAAGGGCAGCACTGCATCCTCGCGCATCGCGAAGAAAAGATCGGTCTTGTTCTTGAAGTGCCAATACACCGCGCCGCGGGTCACGCCGGCGGCGGCGGCGATCTTTTCGAGGCTGGTACTGCCCACCCCGCATTCCAGAAAGATCCGGCGGGCAGCCTCGATGATCTGGCGTCGCGTCGCTTCGGCTTCTTCCTTGGTCTTACGAACCATATTGCATTAATCCCGTCGTAGAATGATGTTGAGAGCTATTTACATACATTCGTGTTTGTATAAAACTATGCCCCAATACAAACCAGAAATCCAGCCCTGGAGTTGATCTTGAGCGCTAACCCCCGCCCCCAGCAGCCCCTTTCGTCCCGCCTCGCCTTGCCGGCCCTGGCGGTTTCCCTTGTTCTGCTCAGCGCCTGTTCCGGCAAGGAACAAGGTGCTGGTGGCCCGCCCGCCGGCGGCATGCCGCCGATGCCGGTGACCGCCGTCGAGATGCAGCCCACCCGCGCCGAGACCAGCGTCGAGGCCGTCGCCCAGACCGAAGGCGCGCGGGAAGTGGAAGTGCGCGCCCGGGTTGGCGGCATCCTCATGAAGCGCGTGTATGAAGAAGGCGCCACCGTGAAGGCCGGCCAGACCCTCTTCCAGATCGACCGCGAGCCCCTCGACGTGGCCGTCGCCCAGGCCAGGGCCCAGCTGGCCGAAGCCAAGGCCAGGGTCGAGCAGACCCAGCGCGAAGCCGCCCGCCTCAAGGCGCTGCTCGCCCAGCAGGCCATCAGCCAGCGCGAGTACGACACCGCCACCTCCGACAACAGCGTCGCCCAGGCTGCGGTGCAGGCCGCCCAGGCCGCCCTGCGCCAGGCCGAGCTGAATCTTTCGTACGCCAACGTTACCGCGCCGGTTTCCGGCGTGACCGGCCGCGCCCAGGTGTCGGAAGGCACGCTGGTTGCCAGCGGCGCAGGCACCCTGCTGACCACCATCGTCCAGGTGAACCCGATCTGGGTGCGCTTCTCGGTGTCCGACACCGAGCTCGCCAACGCGTCGCCGGATGGCCGCTTCAACCCCAAGGCGATCCGCGGCGTCGAGCTCGTCCTGCCTGACGGCAGCACCTACGCCCAGCGCGGCCGGCTCAACTTTGCCGCCAGCCAGATCGACCCGAAGCTCGGCACCCTGCAGTTCCGCGGCGAGTTCGCCAACCCCGACGGCAAGCTGTTGCCCGGCCAGTTCGTCAAGGCGCGCCTGATCACCGGCGAGCGCGAAGGGGTGTTCAAGGTGCCCCAGGCGGCGGTGATGCAGACCGACGGCGGCCCGGTGGTGATGACCGTCGGCCCCGAGAACAAGGTCGCCCCGCGTCCGGTCAAGACCGGCCAGTGGAGCGGCAAGGAGTGGGTGATCCTGGGTGGCCTGAAGGCCGGCGACAAGGTGATCGTGGACAACCTCATCAAGCTCCGTCCGGGCGCCACCGTGGCCCCGCACGGGCCGGGTGAAGGCCCGGGTGCCGGCGGCAAGCCGGGTGCCGCCCCGGCCGCTGCGCCGGCCAAGGGTTGAGGGAGCGCCATCCATGTCACGCTTCTTCATCAGTCGCCCGATCTTCGCATCGGTCATCTCGATCGTCATCGTGATCGCGGGCCTCATGGCCTCGCTCACGCTGCCGGTCGCCCAGTACCCCGAAATCACCCCGCCGACGGTGATCATCACCGCCAGCTTCCCCGGCGCCAACGCCGAAACCCTGTCCAAGACCGTCGCCGCGCCCATCGAGGAGCAGCTGTCGGGCGTGGAAGGGCTGATCTACTACAACTCCACCAGCAACTCGGCGGGGGTGGTCACCATCACCGCCACCTTCGAGGTGGGCACCAACCCCGACAACGCGCTGATCGCCGTCAATAACCGGGTCAAGGTGGCCGAGCCGCGCCTGCCCGACGACGTGCGGCGTACCGGCGTGCTGGTGCAGAAGCGCTCCAACAACATCCTGATGTTCGCGGCCCTGCGCTCGCCCGAAGGCACCCATGACGCGCTGTTCCTCTCCAACTACGTGAATACCAACGTGGTCGAGGAGATCCGCCGGATCCCCGGCGTGGGCGACGCCCAGCAGTTCGACCCGATCTACGCCATGCGCCTGTGGCTCAAGCCCGACGTGATGGCCAAGCTCGGCGTCACCACCTCCGAGGTGGCCGCCGCGATCCGGGTGCAGAATACCCAGAACGCCGCCGGCAAGATCGGTGCCGAGCCGATGGTCAACGGCCAGCAGCTCACCTACACCGTCACCGCCAAGGGCCGTCTGCTCACCACCGAGGAGTTCGGCAACATCATCCTGCGAGCCGACGGCCCCAACGGGGTGGTGCGCGTGCGTGATGTGGCGCGCATCGAACTGGGTGCTGACAGCTACGACCGCAGCACCACCGTGAATGGCGCGCCGGTCTCCGGCATGGGCATCTACCTGCAGTCCGGCGCCAACGCCCTCAACACCGCCAAGCTGGTGCGGGCGCGCCTCGACGAGATGCAGAAGCGCTTCCCGAAGGGCGTCGAGTACATCATCCCCTACGACACCACCCGCTTCATCCAGGAATCCGCCAAGGAAGTGCTGAAGACCCTCGCCGAAGCGGTGATCCTCGTGATCGCGGTGGTCTATCTCTTCCTGCAGAACTGGCGCGCCACCTTGATCCCGATCATCGCGGTGCCGGTGTCGCTGATCGGCACCTTTGCGGGCATGTGGTTGTTCGGCTTCTCGATCAACACCCTCACCCTGTTCGCGATGGTGCTGGCGATCGGCATCGTGGTGGATGACGCGATCGTCGTGCTCGAGAACGTTGAGCGCCTGATGAACGAGCAGAAGCTATCCCCCAAGGACGCCGCCGTCGAAGCGATGCGCGAAGTCTCGGGTGCGGTGATCGCGATCGTGCTGGTGCTTTGCGCGGTGTTCGTGCCGGTGGCCTTCCTGGGCGGCATCGCCGGCGTGCTGTACAAGCAGTTCGCGGTCACCGTGGCGGTCGCGGTGGTGATCTCCGGCATCGTCGCGCTGACCCTCACGCCGGCCCTGTGCGCCCTGCTGCTCAAGCCGACCCACGAGGAGAAGCCGCTGTTCAAGCCCTTCAACCGGCTGTTCGAGCGCTTCACCAACAGCTACACCGGCACGGTGAGCCTCACCTTGCGCCACGGCATCATCGGCACCCTGGTGTTCCTGCTGACTATCGGCGCTGCGGCCTTCCTGCTGCGTACCGTGCCGGGCAGCTTCGTGCCGGCCGAAGATCAGGGCTACCTGTTCGGCTTCGTCACCCTCACCGATGGTGCCTCGGCCAAGCGGACCGAAGTCGCCACCGACCAGATGCGCCAGCGCATTGCCTCGGACGACATCGAAAACATCTTCTTCGTGAAGGGCGTGGACTTCATCACCGGTAACGACCGGCCCAGCGTTGCCACCACCTTCATCATCTTCAAGCCGTGGGAGGAGCGCACCGTCACCACCGACGCCATGGCCGGCAAGTTCACCGGCCTCGGCATGACCCTGCCCGACGGCATGGGTCTGGTGTTCAACCCGCCGCCCATCCAGGGCCTCGGCACCGCCGGCGGCTTCGAGGTGTACCTGCAGAACCGTGCCGACGGCGATGCCCGCAATCTGGCGGCAGTTACCGGCCAGTTCGTCGAAGCCCTCAAGAAGCGTCCGGAACTTGCCGGCATCAACAGCTTCTTCCGGGTCAGCGCGCCGCAGCTCTTCGTCGAGGTGGACGAGCCCAAGGCCATGTCGATGGGCATCTCGCTGGATTCGATCTACGCCACCCTGCAGGCCACCACCGGCACGCTGTACGTGAATGACTTCAACCGCGGCGGCAAGACCTACAAGGTCCAGCTGCAGGCTGAGTCGGCCTACCGCTCGAAGCCGGAAGACATCCTCAAGTCCTACGTCAAGGCGGCTGGCGGGTCGATGGTGCCGCTCTCGGCGGTGGCCACCGTCAAGACCATCACCGGCCCCGAGATGATCGAGCGCTTCAACGGCTTCGTCGCCGCCAAGGTGATGGGCGGTGCCGCGCCGGGCTACAGCTCGGGCGACGCCATCAAGGCCGTCGAGGAAGTCTCCGCCGAAGTGCTGCCGGAAGGCTATCGCACCGAATGGGTCGGCCAGGCCTTCCAGGAGAAGCGCACCGGCAACGCCTCGGTGATCGCCTTCACCTTCGGCATCGTGATGGTCTTCCTGATCCTCGCCGCCCAGTACGAGAAGTGGTCGCTGCCGCTGGCGGTCATCATGGCGGTGCCCTTCGCCATGTTCGGCGCCCTGCTGGCCGTGCTCCTGCGCGGCATGCCCAACGACATCTACTTCCAGATCGGTCTGGTGGTGCTGGTGGGGCTTGCAGCCAAGAACGCGATCCTGATCGTCGAGTTCGCGGCCCAGAAGCAGGCCGAAGGCATGGGCATCGTCGAGGCCGCGGTCGAAGCCGCCCGGCTGCGCTTCCGCCCCATCGTGATGACCTCGCTGGCCTTCGTGCTGGGCGTGCTGCCGCTGGCCATCTCCACCGGCGCCGGCGCTGCCGCCCGCCGCTCGATGGGCACCGGCGTGGTCGGCGGGATGCTCGCCGCGACCTTCATCGCCACCATCTTCGTCCCCCTGTTCTTCAAGTGGTTGAGCCGCGGCAAGGTCCGCCACCCGGCCGGCGATCTGCCCCACGCCCACACCGAGGAGGTGAAGTAATGTTCCGCACCCTTCCCGCCCTCCTGGCGCTGTCCGTGGCCGGCGCGCTCGCCGGCTGCGCCATCGGCCCCGACTACGCCCGCCCCGACGCCCGGCTCCAGCTGCCCGATCAATACGCCGCGGCGCCGCTCTCCGCGGCGCCGGCGGTGGCCAGCAACTGGTGGACCCTGTTTGGCGATGCCACCCTCGACGAGCTCGTTCGCCAGGCCCTCGCCAGCAGCCCCGACGCCCTGATCGCCGCGGCCCGCATCGAGGAAGCCGACGCCGTGCTGCGTCAGGTGGATGCAGCCCTGCTGCCCCAGGTGGATGGCAGCGTCGCCGGCACCCGCAACCGGATCAGCCAGACCACCGCCACGCCCATCCCGTCCACCGCGCCGATCACCCGCAGCAACGTGAAGATGGCGCTGTCCACCTCCTTCGAGCTGGACGTGTGGGGCAAGCTCCGGCGTGCCTCCGAGGCCGCCCGCGCCCAGGCACTGGGCACCCGCTACGCCAGCGACACGGTGTCCCTGAGCCTTGCCGCGTCGGTGGCCCAGGCCTACCTCAGCCTGCGCGCGCTGGACGCCCAGATCCTGGTCAATACCGATTCGGTCACCGCCCAGGCCAGGAGCGCCCAGCTCACCCGCACCCGCTTCGAGGGCGGCATCGTCTCCCAGCTGGACGTGCAGCAGGCCGAAGGCGAGCTCGCCACCTACACGGCGGCTCAGGTGCAGCTCGAGAAGAACCGCGCCCTGGCCGAAAACCTCATCGGCCTGCTGGTCGGCCAACCCGGGCTCAAGCTGGCCCCGGCCGACCTGCGCAGCCTGCCGGTGCCGCCGGTGCCGCCCGCCGGCCTGCCCTCGGCGCTGCTCGAAGGCCGGCCCGACGTGCGCAAGGCCGAGACCGACCTGATCGCCGCCAACGCGAAGATCGGCGTCGCCAAGGCAGCGCTGTTCCCGAGCATCACCCTCACCGGCAACTTCGGCCGCGAGAGCAAGGATCTGTCCCAGCTGTTCAGCGCCCCGTCGGCCATCTGGTCGCTGGGCGCCGGGATCACCCAGCCGATCTTCGAGGGCGGCCGTCTGCGCGCCCAGGTGGATCAGGTGAGCGCCCAGCAGACCCAGACCCTCGAAACCTACCGCAAGACGGTGCAGACCGCCTTCCGCGAGGTGAACGACGCGCTGGTCAACGTGCGTCAGAACGCCGAAGCCGAAGACGCCTATGGCAAGGCCATGACGGCAGCGCAGCGCGCCCTCAAGCTCGCCCAGGCGCGCTACGACGGCGGCTATTCGCCCTACCTCGAAGTGCTCACCGCCCAGCGCACCGCCAACGACGCCACCCTCGCCTGGGTGCAGAACCGTCAGGCCCGCCTCAACGCCTCGGTGGATCTCTTCAAGGCCCTGGGCGGCGGCTGGAAGGGCAGCTGATCGTCCACCGGCAGCCTCCAAGGCAGCACACAAGGCCGACCTCGCAAGGGTCGGCCTTGTCACGTCTGGCGGCGATGCCGGTGTTGTGGTGTGGATGGCGGATTGGGTTCGGAAAAATTGGCATGACGTATGACGTGTGCGAGAATTCGCCGCCGCGCCCTCTCCGCCGACGAGCATCAGCCGTCATCGCCAACGCCCCCCAACCTTGCCCTGCCTGTCGCCCATGCCATTCCGTCCTCTCCAGACGCTCATCCTGCTTGCAGGCCCGTTGCTTTGCACCAGCCTCGCCGTCGCCCAGTCCCTGCCTTCGCCAGCCCGTCATGTCTTCAAGTGCGACGAGGGCGGCCGGGTTGTGTATTCCGACGTGCCCTGCATGGGGGCGAAGAAGGTCGACGTGGAGCCGACCCGTGGGGTCAGCAAGCTGTCGGGCAAGGAGCGGGTTGGCGAGGACGTTCGTCGCGAGGTCTTCAAGGAGCAGATCGCCGAGGCAGTACGGCCCCTCAGCGGGATGAATCCCCGGCAGTACGATGCCTTTGGCCGGCGGATGAAGCTTTCGCCGGAGGCGCAGCGGGAGTGTCGCCAGCTCGACAGCCAGCTGCCGGCGCTGGAGCAGAGCGAGCGGCAGGCTGCGGGGGCCGATCTGGCGGAGGTGCAGCGACGCCTGTTCGGGCTGCGCAGCCGGTATCGCGATCTGGGGTGCTGATTGGGGGGTGAAATGAGACGTCGCTGGTGGTGGCTTCTACTGATTGTCGTGTTCGGCTGGGTGTCGGGCGCGTCGGCCCAGGACGCCGAGCGGCCAGGCCTGCGTGAACGCATCCGCGAACGCCTCGAGCAGCGCCGGGCCGAGCCCGCCGCACCCCTCGCCCATACGCTGGCCCACGATGGGTTGCAGCGCCAATACCTGATGTACGTCCCGCCCGGCCTCGACCCGCGAGGGCCGGTGCCGCTGGTGCTGGCCTTCCATGGCGGCGGCGGAAACGCCGGGCTGATGGCCGACGACGCCCGTTACGGGTGGGTCGGCAAGGCCCGGCGGGAGGGCTTCGTGGTGGTGTTTCCGAATGGCTTCAGCCGGCTGCCCGGCGGCAACTTCGCCACCTGGAACGCCGGCGCCTGCTGCGGCGATGCGCGGGACCGCAAGGTCGACGACGTGGGCTTTGCCCGCGCGGTGGTGGCCGACGTGCGCCGGCAGGTGGCCATCGACCCGGCGCGCATCTTCGCCACCGGCATGTCCAACGGCGGCATGCTGAGGCACCGGCTGGGCTGCGACGCGGCAGACCTGTTCCGCGCTGTGGCCTCGGTGGCCGGCACCGACGCCACCCTGAGCTGCAACCCGTCCCGCCCGATATCGGTGCTCCACATCCATGCCCGCGACGACGACCACGTGCTGTTTGGTGGCGGCGCCGGCCAGGGCGCCTTCCGCGACGCCAGCAAGGTGACCGATTTCGTCTCGGTGCCCGAGACCATCGTCCGCTGGGTGAAGCGCGACCAGTGCGCGCCGGCCGTGCAGCGCACCTTCGATGCGCCCGGTGCCTTCTGCGAGGCCCATGGGGACTGTCGCGACGGGGCGAGCGTGCAGCTGTGCGTCACCGAAACCGGTGGCCACAGCTGGCCCGGTGCCGACACCGTGCGCCGGGGCAAGGCGCCCGCATCCCGGGCACTGGACGCGACGGACGTGATCTGGCGCTTCTTCCAGGATTCCGCCCGCTAATCTGCGGCGGGCGCTTCAGCCTGCTCCGCACACCCGTCGCACCACCCCGCGCAGCCAGCGGTGCGCCGGGTCGCCGTCGAGCCTGGGGTGCCACAGCATCGACACGGTGATCTCCGGCACGGGCACCGGCAGCGCAAAGCTGAACAGGCCCGCACGGAGCAGGCCGGTGTGGCGCTCGGGCACGCTGGCGATCAGGTCGGTGCTGCGCACGAGGGCCAGCGCGGTGGAAAAACCGCCCACGGTGGTGGCCACCTGACGTTCCAGCCCTACGGCCTTCAGCGCCTCGTCCACCGGCCCCCGCTCCACCCCCTGACGCGCCACCAGCACGTGGCGGCCGGCGGCGTAACGGGCCGGGGTGATTTCGCCCGTGCACAGCGGGTGCCCCTCGCGCACCACGCAGATGAAGCGGTCGCGGAACAGCGCCTGCACCCGCAGCTCCGGCGCGGTGGCCCTGCCGATCACGCCGGTCTCCAGATCGACCAGGCCTTCGCGCAGGGGCGCGCTGTCCTTGTCGGGCTTGGGCAGGAAGCGCAGGCGCACGCCCGGCGCCTCGGCCCCGACGCGGGCGATGAGCGCGGCCCCGAAGTTCTCCACGAAACCCTCGCTGGTACGCAGCACGAAGCTGCGTGCGAGCCGCGCCGGATCGAGGGCCTCGACCGGGCGCAGCACGGCCCGGGCGTCCTGCACCAGCCGGCTCACCGGATCGCGCAGCTCGATGGCCCGCGGGGTGGGCACGAGGCCGCGGCCGGCGCGCACCAGCAGCGGGTCGCCGGTGGTCTCGCGCAGGCGCGCCAGGGCCCGGCTCATGGCCGACGGGCTCAGGCGCAGTCGCCGGGCGGCGCCGGCCACGCTGCCCTCGGCGAGCAGCACATCGAGGGTGATGAGGAGGTTCAGGTCGGGGGTGCTCATGGTTTCACCTTAGCACCGTCGGCCCATTAGACATGGCGTTTCGTGCACGGATTAAGTGCGAATGCGGCGTCTTCCGCCATGTCTGGCGGCCCACTACGCTTGGAACAGGTCATCGGGCAGGTCGCCCGGAAGGAGCGGACATGAAGACGGATCGGTTGGAGATGAGGATGGACGGCGCCGGGGCGGAAGTGGCCGCGTCCGGGCGGGGCGCGCTGGCGGGGCTGGCCCTGTCGGTGCTGCTGGCTTCGCTGGGCACCAGCGCCGCCAACGTGGCCCTGCCGGATCTGGCGGTGGCCTTCGGGGCGAGTTTTCAGGCGGTGCAGTGGGTGGTGCTGGCCTACCTGCTCGCCATCACCACGCTCATCGTCAGCGTCGGGCGGCTGGGGGATGTGATCGGCCGCCGGCGCCTGTTGCTGGCCGGGCTGGCGCTGTTCGCCGGTGCTTCGGCACTAGGCGGCGCGGCGCCCACGCTGGCGCTGCTGCTGGCGGCCCGGGTGCTGCAGGGGCTGGGGGCGGCGGTGATGATGGCGCTCACCCTGGCCTTCGTCGCCGATGTGGTGCCCCGGGAGCGCACCGGCCGCGCGATGGGCCTGCTGGGCACGATGTCGGCGGTGGGCACGGCCCTCGGGCCGTCGCTGGGCGGCCTGCTCATCGCCGGGCCGGGCTGGCGGGCGATCTTCTTCATCAACCTGCCCTTCGGGCTGGCGGCGCTGTACCTGGCCCGCCGCCACCTGCCGCAGGACGTGCGGCGAGCAGACGCGCCCCGGCCCGCCTTCGACATCCCCGGCACGCTGCTGCTGGCGGGCAGCCTCGGCGCCTACGCGCTGGCGATGACCCTCGGCCGTGGCCACTTCGGCGGGCTCAACCTGGCTTTGCTGGTGGCTGCGGCGGCCGGGGTGGCGCTGTTCGTGGCGGTGGAGCGGCGCGCGGCCTCGCCCCTCGTGGCGCTGGGGATGTTCCGCGACCGGCTGCTCGCGGCCAGCCTCGGCACCAGCCTGCTGGTGTCGGCGGTGGTGATGGCGACGCTGGTGGTCGGGCCGTTCTACCTGGCCGGCGCGCTGGGGCTGGGCGCGGCGCAGGTGGGCCTGGTGGTGTCGGTGGGGCCGGTGGTTGCGGCGCTGGCCGGGGTGCCGGCCGGGCGCATCGCCGACCGCTTCGGCGCGCAGCCCGCCACCATCGCCGGCCTGACGGGGATGACCGTGGGCGCCGTGCTGCTGGCGGCACTGCCGGCTGCCTCGGGCGTGGCCGGCTACGTGGTGCCCATCGCGATCCTCACCGCCAGTTACGCGCTGTTCCAGACCGCCAACAATACCGCGGCGATGACGGCGGTGGGGGCGGAGCGGCGGGGCGCGATGTCGGGGATGCTCAACCTGTCGCGCAACCTGGGGCTGGTGACGGGGGCGTCGGTGATGGGCGCGGTGTTTGCGGCGGCGGTGGGCGTGGCCGACATCGCCGGCGCCACGCCGGAGGCGGTCGCCGCCGGCATGCAGCGCACCTTCGGCGTGGCCGCCGGGCTGGTACTGGTGGCCGTGGCGGTCGCGGCCCGGGCGCGAGGCGGGCGGGCCTGATCCGCGCGGGCCGGCTTTCAGCTTGGCTTCAGGAAGCGGCGGCGAGAATGCGCCACGCGTTGCGATTCGCGGCGCCCCTCAGACCCTGGAGAACCCCGACATGAAACTGCTGCCCGCCGCCCTGGCCACCCTCCTGACCGCCTTCGCCGCCACCACCGCCATCGCCGGCCCCACCTGCACCGCACCCCAGGAAAAGTGGATGAAGGTGCCGGATTTCAAGGCCCGCCTCGAAGCCGAGGGCTACCGCATCAAGACCTTCAAGATCACCCCGGGCAACTGCTACGAGATCTACGGCTTCAACAAGGCCGGCAAGAAGGTCGAGATCTACTTCGACCCCCAGACCGCCGCCGTGCTGCTGGCCAAGTAAGCCGAACCGCGAGCGCGACACCATGAACGCACCGACCCCCAGCCAGCCCGTCCGCGTGTGGGACCCGTTTGTCCGCGTCTTCCACTGGAGCCTCGTGGTCTGCGTGCTCCTCAACTTCGTCGTCGAGGAGGGCGAAGCCCTGCATCAGGCGCTGGGTTACGCCGCCAGCGCGCTGGTGGGCGCACGCATCCTGTGGGGCTTCGTGGGCACCCGGCATGCGCGCTTCGCGGATTTCTTCCCGACCCCGACCCGCCTGCGCCGGCACTTTGCCAGCCTGCTCGCCGGCCGGCGTGAGCACCACGTGGGCCACAACCCGGCCGGCGCGCTGATGATGCTGGCGCTGATGGCCTTCGTGCTGCTGCTGGGCCTCACCGGCTACCTGCAGACGACCGACATGTTCTGGGGCGACGAATGGCTGGAGGAAGTGCACGAGGCGCTCGCCTCCACGCTCCTCGGCCTCGCCGGCCTGCACGCCGCCGCCGCCATCATCATGGGCCGGCTGGAGCGCACCAACCTGATCGGTGCCATGATTACCGGCGTCAAGCTGCGCAGGGATCGCTGACGCGCCCGCCGCCCAACTCGCCCCCCAAGGAGCCCCGCCATGAAATTCCTGTCCCTCATCCTCGCGGCCGTCGTGACGGCCGGTGCATCCCTCGCCCTCACCGCCCAGGCCGGCGACCGCGCGCGGGCCGACGATGTCCGCCAGCTGCGCGAAAGCGGCAAGATCCTGTCGGCCGAAGACATCATCGCCCGCGCCCGCAAGATCCAGCCCGGCCAGCTGGTCGGGCTCGAACTGGAGCGCGAGGCCGGCCGGATGGTCTATGAGATCAAGCTCATCGACACCGCCAACAAGCTCCACAAGCTCGAACTCGACGCCGCCTCCGGCGAGCTGCTGAGCCACCGGGAGAAGTGATCGATGCGGCTGCTGATCGTGGAGGACGAGGCCAGCCTCGGCCACAGCCTCGTCACCCGCTTTACCGGCCTGGGCTACGCGGTGGATCTGGCCGCCAACGGCATCGACGGGGCCCACCTGGGCGCCACCGAGCCCTACGACGCGGTGATCCTCGACCTGGGCCTGCCCGACAAGCCCGGGCTCGCGGTGCTGCGGGAATGGCGTGCCGCCGGCAACCGGGTGCCGGTGCTCATCCTCACCGCCCGTGACGGCTGGGCCGAGCGGGTCGAGGGCCTGCAGGCCGGCGCCGACGACTACCTGGGCAAGCCCTTCCACGTTGAAGAGCTGATCGCCCGCATCCAGGCCCTGCTGCGCCGCGCCGCGCCGGTGCAGGACACCCGGCTCCAGGTGGGCGCGTGGCTGCTCGACGAGGGGCGCCAGTGCCTGGTGGATGGCGAGGGGCGGCCGACGACGCTCACCGCCACCGAGTTCCGGCTGCTGCGCTACTTCATGCGTCACCCGGACGTGGTGCTCTCCAAGACCCACCTCGCCGAGCACGTGTACGACTACGACGGCGAGCGCGACAGCAACGTGATCGAGGTTTACGTGTGCCGCCTGCGCTCCCTGCTGGGCAATGCTCGCATCGAAACCCGGCGCGGCCAGGGTTACCTCTTCCGCAGCCAGCCGTGAGGGTCGACCGATGAGCTCCCTGCGCCGCCGGCTGTCCCTCACCCTCGCCCTGGTGCTGATCGCCGCCGGCGCGCTGCTGGCCGTGGGCCTGCAGGATTTTCCGCGGCGGCTGGTAGAGAACTACGTGGCTGGCCGCCTTGGTCACGACGCCGACCTGCTCTACGTGCGGCTGGCGGATGCGGTCGCAGCGGGCGAGCCCGGCGCCGCGGAGATCGACCCGGCCCGGCTGGGCAGCGCGGGGCCGGTGTATGAGCTGCCCCTGTCCGGGCATTACTTCCTGATCGAGCGGGGCGGGCAGCGCATCCGCTCGCGCTCCATGTGGGACACCGACATCCCCCTGGCTGCCGCCGGCACGGGGGGGCGGCTGGACGGCCCGGCCGGGCAGTCGTTGCTGGTGGTGGCCAAGCACTTTCCGGGCGTGGGCAACGCGGCGCCGGTGGTCGTCACCGTGGCCGAGGATCTGGCCGGGCTGGACGCCGCGATCGCCGATTTCCGCCTCAAGACGCTCGCCGTGCTGGCGCTGGCGCTCAGCCTGCTGCTGATCCTCCAGCGCCGGCTGCTGCTGAAGGGGCTGGCGCCCCTCGACTCGGCCGTCGAGGCCTGCCGGCGGCTGGAGCGCGGCGAGCCGGCCGATCTGGACGCGACCGCCCCGTCCGAGGTGCAGCCCATGCTCGACGCGGTGGGCCGGCTGGCCCGCCACCACGCCCAGCGCCTCGGGCGCATCCGCCACGCGGTGGGTAACCTCTCCCATGCCCTCAAGACGCCCCTCGCGGTGCTCGCCCAGCAGGCCGATGGGATCGAAGCCCAGGGCGACGCCGCGCTGGCCGCGGCGATGCGCGGGCAGGTCGACGCCATGAGCCGCACCATTGAGCGGGAGTTGCGCCGGGCGCGGCTGGCGGGCGGCGGCTCGGTGGGGGCAACCTTCGACGCCCGCGCCCAGCTGCAGCTATTGGCCGATGTGCTCCAGCGCCTGCATGGCGAGGGCCGCTTCGGGGTGGAGATCGACGCGCCGGAGCAGGGCTTTCCGGCCGATCGGGAGGACATGCTGGAGCTCTTCGGCAATCTGCTCGACAACGCCTTCAAGTGGGCGCGCGGGCGGGTGCGGGTGGTGGTGGCGCCGGATGCATCGGGCCGGGTGCTGGCCTTCAGCGTCGAGGACGACGGCCCCGGCGTGCCGGGCGAGGTGCTGGAGCGGCTGGGCGCCGCCGGCCTGCGCACCGACGAGGCGCGGCCCGGTCATGGGCTGGGCCTGGCGATCGTCAGCGACATCGTCGCCCAATACGGGGGGGCGATCGGGTTCGGGCGCTCGGCGGTGCTGGGCGGGCTGCGGGTGGATGTCCGCCTGCCGCTGACGGACTGAGCTACTTCTTTTTCTCGGCCGCCGCCTGGCGGGCCTGCCATTCGGCTTCGGGCATCACCGTGACGCGTACTTCCGGGGATTGGGCGAGGCCGCCGAGGATCACCCCGCGGAGCGGCGAGACATCCTGGAAATCGCGTCCCCAGCCGAGGGTGACGTGGCGCAGATCGGGCTGGATGCCGTTGGTGGGGTCGTACTCCACCCAGTCGTTCTCGGGGCACCACACCGACACCCAGGCGTGGGATGCGTCGGCGCCAATGAGGCGCGGCTTGCCCGGCGGCGGGTCGGTGAGCAGGTAGCCGGACATGTAGCGCGCCGGCAGGCCGATGGAGCGCAGCGCGGCGATCATCAGGTGGGCGAAATCCTGGCACACGCCGCGCTTGCGGGTGAGGACCTCATGCACCGGGGTGCCCACTTCGGTGGCCTTGGCGTCGAAGGTGAAGGTCTTGAAGATCAGGTCCATCAGCGCCTGGGCGCCGGCCAGCAGCGGCACGTCGGGCTTGAAGGCCTGGCGGGCGAAGGCGGCGAGGGCGGCGTCGCAGGGCACCCGGGGCGAGGCGTAGAGGTAGCGCTGGGCGTCGAGGACGTTGGCCTCGCAGGGCTCGGGCCGGTAGCGGAAACGCTCGCGCACTTCTTCCCAGGGGGGCGAGTCGGCGGGCTTGGGCAGGCTGCGGCCGATCACCGTGACGTGACTCTCGGCGCGCACCAGCAGGCCGTCGTGGGGGGTGTCGAGCGACAGCCAGGCTACCGGGTTGCCGAACACGTCTTCGCCTTCGATGAGGCGCGACAGATCCGGGTCGATGGTGATGGTGCCCGACGCGCGGGTCTGCCAGGGCAGGTCGCGGGGGATCAGGTGCAGCAGGTGCTGGGCGAGCGAGACCGGCACGCCGCAGGGCGGGTACTCGGTCTCGTGGATGACGATGTAGTCGATGCTTCGGGTCATGGCTGCGTCATCATGCCGCGAAAGTGGCCTGGGCGGTACGCCCGGTGTGGCTGAAGAAGCGCATCGCCAGCTGGTCGGAGAGCTGGCGGCCGGCGGCGGCAAGGCCATCGAAGTGGTTGGCCAGGGTGAGGCAGGCGGCGTTGCGGATGTCGTCTGCCACGCCGTCCTCGAGCTGCTGCCAGGGGAAATCCCGCAGGGCCTCGAAGGCGCTTTCGAGCCCGGCGATACCCAGGCCACCGCTCTCCCCGTTGAAGCGGACGAGGTAGTTGCTGAGCATGCGCACCTGGAAGGACAGCGCGTGGGGGTTGGCGTCGTCCATGCACAGCAGGTGCAGGGCCGGCAGCAGGGCCGGCTGGGCGCGGTAGCGGGTGCGGTAGGTGATGATCGAGTCGCACAGCTCCAGCAGCGCCTCGATGGCCAGCTCCCGGTGCAGGGCGGCGGAGGTTTCGGTGTGGGCGCGCAGGAAGGTGGACAGCTGCGAGGCGAGGTTGTCGAGGCGCTCGATGCGCCGCCCGACGATGTGCAGGCGCCAGCCCATGTCGCGGGTCATGTTGTCCATCGCAAAGCCCGACAGGGACACGAAGGTGGTCAGGGCTTCGTCGAGGAATTCGAGCAGGGCGGGCACGTCCGAGACGCGCTTGCGACAGGTTTCGATCTCGGCCGAGAGGCGCTTGAGGGCGTGCCAGTGGTCGAGCGACAGGTGCTCGCGGGCCTGCCCGGCGCACCAGGTGAGGCGCTGCAGGTTGGCGGCGAGGCCGTGTTCGGCGTGGCGGTCGAGCACCGCGCGGAAGAGGTCGAGTTCGGCCTTGGCGACGGGCGCGTCGATCACCTCGGGTTCGATCAGCTGGGCGCCGGCGGCGAGCTCCAGCAGCGAGGTGAGGGCGCCGGCGCGCTGGGCCTGGCGGCCTTCCGAGAGCCGGGCCAGGGCCAGCCGGGCGAGGCGGGAGATGGCGTCGCAGCGCTCGGAGTAGCGGCCGAACCAGAACAGGTTTTCGGCCAGCCGGGACGACAGGGTGCCGGTTTCCTTGATGAGGTCATCCACCCGGATGGTGCTGTGGAGCAGGCTGAAGCCCGACACCGGGCCGTCGGCGCGCACCCAGGTGTCCTTGCTGCTGCCGCCCTTCTGGAGGGTGAGGATGCGGGTGTTCTCGACGCCGGCCACCCGCGCCAGGCCGCCGGGGAGCACCGTGTAGCCTTCGGGGGTGAGCGCCGCGTAGACCCGCAGGCCCATGGCCCGGGAGCGCAGCTTGCGCCGCTGGCCGTCGATCCACACCGGCGCGCGGGACAGCTTGACGAGCTCCTGGGCGACGAAGGCGGAAGGGTCGGCTTCGATGCGGGCGGCCACGGCGGCGAGCTGTTCCTCGCCCAGGCGGTCGCCGAAGATGACTTCGTTGGACGCGCCCGGAAAGGTGGGCTTGAGCACCAGCTTGCGCAGGTTTTCGATCACCTCCTTGCGGGCCGGGGCCTCGCCGCACCACCAGGTGGCGACGGAGGGCATGGCCAGCTCCTCGCCCAGCAGGTGGCGGCAGATGGCGGGCAGGAAGCCGGGCAGGGCGGCGGATTCGAGCAGGCCCGAGCCCAGCGCGTTGGCCACCAGCACCCGGCCGGCGCGCACCGCGCCGAGCAGGCCGGGCACGCCCAGGGCCGAGTCGGCGCGCAGCTCGACCGGATCGCAGAAGTCGTCGTCCAGGCGGCGCAGGATGGCGTGCACCCGCTCCAGGCCGGAGACGGTCTTGAGGTACACGGTGTCGTTGCGCACCGTGAGGTCCTGGCCCTCGACGAGGGGGAAGCCCAGGTAGCGGGCCAGGTAGACGTGTTCGAAGTAGGTCTCGTTGAAGGGCCCCGGGGTGAGCAGCACCGTGAGGGGCGGCTCACCGTCGGTGGGGGCCTGGCTGGCGAGGGTGCTCTGCAGGCTGCGGAAGAAGCGCGCCAGGGTCTGCACCTGCATGTCGCGGAATAGATCCGGAAACGCGCGGGACACCAGCAGGCGGTTTTCCAGCGCGTAACCGGCGCCGGACGGAGCCTGGGTGCGGTCGGCGATCACCCACCAGCGGCCGTCGGGCGAGCGGGCCAGATCGGCGGCGTAGAGGTGCAGATAGTTGCCGCCGACCGGCTTGATGCCCTGGCACGGCCACAAAAAGCGCTTCTGGCCGAACACCAGTTCGGGGGGCAGCAGGCCCTCGGCGAGGGTCGTCTGGGGGCCGTAGAGATCACCCAGCAGGGTGTTGAGCAGGCGCGCGCGCTGCCCGATGGCGGCGGCGATGCCGCGCCATTCGTCGGCTTCGAGGATCAGCGGCAGCAGGTCGAGGGACCACGGGCGGCTCATGCCCCGCGGGTCGGCGTACACGTTGTAGGTGACGCCGTTCTGCTGGATGCCCCGTTCGAGCTGGGCCGCGCGGGCCTTCAGCACATCGCTGCCGGATTCGTCCAGGTGGTCGATGAACTGCTGCCAGTGCGGGCGTACGCCTTCTTCGCCGCACAGCTCGTCGTAGACTTCGGGGCGGTACGTGTAATGGGCGAGGAGTGGGCTTGTCATGCGGTCGCGGCAGGTGTCTGGTAGGGCGGAGTGGAGCCGGGCCGAGCCTCCACGCGGGAGGTCGGCCCCTCTCCGCGAACCCCATAGGCTACTGACGTTGCGTGGGGGGCGTAAAGGATGAAGTGCACGGTGAGGATATCACCGGGCACTTCACGGGGGGGCTTTACGGCCGGATTGCCCTGCCGGGCTAGCGGCGCAGATCGAGGGTGAAGGGGAACTCCTTCTCCACCGGCGAAACCTTCACCTTCGGCTCGCCCGCGGTGTGGCCCATGCGGAAGAAGCGCGCCAGGCGGCGGCTCTCGGCCTCGAAGGCGTTGATCGGGAAGGTCTCGAAGCTGCGACCGCCCGGGTGCGCCACGTGGTACTGGCAGCCACCCAGGGAGCGTTCGCTCCAGGTGTCCACCAGATCGAAGGTGAGCGGCGCGTGGGGCGGGATGGTCGGGTGCAGGCACGACGGCGGCTGCCAGGCCCGGTAGCGCACGCCGGCCACGTACTCGCCAACGGTGCCGGTGGGCTGCAGGGGCACCGTGCGGCCATTGACCGCCAACTGGAAGCGGTCGTCGGACATGCCGGTCACCTTCACCTGCAGGCGCTCGACGGACGAATCCACGAAGCGCACGGTGCCGCCGATGGCGCCTTCCTCACCCATCACGTGCCAGGGTTCGAGGGCGTTGCGCAGCTCCACCTCGATGCCGCGCACCGCAAAGTCGCCGATCTTGGGGAAGCGGAACTCCAGGTGCGGGGCGAACCATTCCTTCTTGAAGCCGAGGCCGTGGGCCTGCATGTCCTCGATGACGTCGCTGAAATCCTGATCCACGAAGTGCGGCAGCAGGAAGCGGTCGTGCAGCTCGGTGCCCCAGCGCACCAGGCGTTCCGGCGCGTAGGGGGTTTCCCAGAAGCGGGCCAGCAGGCCGCGCAGCAGGAGCTGCTGGGCCAGCGACATGCGCGCGTGGGGCGGCATCTCGAAGGCGCGCATCTCGACCAGGCCGAGCCGCCCGGTGGGGCCGTCCGGCGAGTACAGCTTGTCGATGCAGAACTCGGAGCGGTGGGTGTTGCCGGTGACGTCGATCAGCAGGTTGCGCAGCAGCCGGTCGATGAGCCACGGCGGCACCTGCTCGCCGATCTTCGGGAACTGGCGGAAGGCCGTCTCAATTTCATATACCGAGTCGTTGCGGGCTTCGTCGATCCGCGGGGCCTGGCTGGTCGGGCCGATGAACAGGCCCGAGAACAGGTAGGACAGGCTCGGGTGGTTGTGCCAGTAGGAGATCAGGCTGCGCAGCACGTCCGGCCGGCGCAGGAAGGGCGAATCCGCCGGGGTGGCGCCGCCCAGCACGAAGTGGTTGCCGCCGCCGGTGCCGGTGTGGCGGCCGTCCACCATGAACTTCTCGGTGGTGAGGCGCGAGTAGTGGGCTGCTTCGTAGAGGTGGGTGGTGCGCTCCACCAGCTCTTCCCAGTTGCTGGCCGGGTGGATGTTCACCTCGATCACGCCGGGGTCGGGGGTGATGCGGAAGTGGGTGAGGCGCGGGTCCTGCGGCGGCTCGTAGCCTTCCAGCACCACCGGCATGCCGAGGTCGGCGGCGGTGGCTTCGATGGCGGTGACCAGCTCCAGGTACTTCTCGAGGCTGGACAGCGGCGGCATGAAGATGTGCATCGTGCCGTTGCGCGGCTCGGCGCACATGGCGGTGCGCACGATCCAGTCGGCCGACTGGAAGGGCTGGGGCTGGCGGTCGGTGGGGCTCAGCTTCTCGGCGGCGCGGGCGGCCTTGAGGGCTTCGGCGGCGCGGGCCGCGGCGGACGTCCCAAAGCCGCTCTCGTCGTCGGTGAGGGCGTTGAGCACGGCGGTCTGGCCGCCGGGCAGCTGGCGACGGATCGCCGAGTGGGACGGCAGGGGCGGGAAGGTCTGGTGGCTGTCCACCGGGTTCACGTAGGGGTAGTCACCCTTCGCGGCCCACGGCTGGGAATCCAGCGGCAGGCGGTAGCCCACCGGCGAATCGCCGGGGATCAGGTAGCAGCGCTCGTCGCGCAGGAACCACGGCCCCGTCTGCCACGCGCCGGTGTAGGCGTTGAGGGAGATCGGCAGCACGTAGCCCACCGGGTTGGGCAGGCCGTGCTCATACACGCGGCGGATGCGGTCGCGTTCCAGCGGGTCGTCCAGGCGCGCGTCGAACGGATCCACGTTGCCCGGCAGGCGGCGCTCGCGCCACAGGTAGTAGAAGGCATCCTCATAGGCCGGGAAGACCCGGCGCTGGTCCACGGCGAGGCGCTGCGCCACGCCGGCGAGGAAGGTGTGGGCCTTGTCGACCTTGACGTTGCCGGGGGTGGCCGAATCGCCGATGAGGTCGGAGCGCGTCCAGATGGGCTCGCCGTCCTTGCGCCAGAAGCAGGTGAGCGACCAGCGGGGCAGCTGCTCGCCCGGATACCACTTGCCCTGGCCGAAGTGGGCGAGGCCCTGGGGGGCGTACTTGTCGCGCAGGCGGTGGTAGAGGTCTTCGGCGCGGATGCGCTTGTTGGGGCCCATCGCCTCGGTGTTCCACTCGGCGCCGTCCGGGTCGTCGATGGACACGAAGGTGGGCTCGCCGCCCATGGTGAGGCGCATGTCGTGGGCTTCCAGGTCCACGTCGATGAGGTGGCCCAGGGCTTCGATCTCGGCCCATTGCTCTTCGGTGTAGGGCTTGGTGACCCGCGGCGCTTCCTTCACGCGGGTGACGGCCATGCGGTGCTCGAACTCGCACTCGCACTCGTCGATGAGGCCGGAGATCGGCGCGGCGGAGGAGGGGTCGGGCGAGCAGGCCAGCGGGATGTGGCCTTCACCGGCAAAGAGGCCGGAGGTCGGGTCGAGGCCGACCCAGCCGGCGCCGGGCAGATAGACCTCGGTCCAGGCGTGCAGGTCGGTGAAGTCCACTTCGGTGCCCGACGGGCCGTCCAGGGCCTTCACGTCGGCCTTAAGCTGGATCAGGTAGCCGGACACAAAGCGCGCGGCCAGGCCCATGTGGCGCAGCAACTGCACCAGCAGCCAGGCGGAGTCGCGGCACGAGCCGGTGCACTTGGTGAGGGTCTCTTCGGGCGTCTGCACGCCGGGTTCCATCCGGATCACGTAGCCGATGTGCTGCTGCAGGTCGGCGTTGATCTTCACCAGAAAATCGACGCTGCGCATCGTCTCGCGCGAGATGGTGGCGAGGTATTCGGCAAAGGCGGGGGTGGCCTCTTCCTTCAGCAGGAAGGGCGCGAGTTCGTGGGCGAGGGTCTTGTCGTAGGCGAACGGAAAGTTCTCGGCCTCGGGCTCCAGGAAGAAGTCGAAGGGGTTGATGACCGACATCTCGGCCACCAGATCAACCTCGACGCTGAACTCGGTGACCTTCTCCGGAAACACCAGCCGCGCGAGATAGTTGGACTGCGGATCCTGCTGCCAGTTGATGAAGTGCGGCTTGGGCAGCACACGCAGGGAGTAGGACAGGATGCGGGTGCGGCTGTGGGGAGCGGGGCGAAGACGGACGACCTGCGGGCCGACGTTGATCGGGCGGTCGTACTTGTAGGAAGTCAGGTGATTGAGGGCAACGTGGATGGTCACGGGAGACTCCGTTCTTGAGCTGCGGGTTTCAGGCTTGCGGATAGATTTAGCAATGTTCATGCCACGACGCATATGCCGTGGTCACGACGTTTTGAAGCCAATTCAGGGCCTTGGCGCGTCTTTCGCCCCTCTTTTCCGTCCCCGGCGATCCAGGCCGTGGTGTCGATGCACCAACTTGGAGAGTATGGATCGCACCATTCCAGTGCGCCGGCGGCGTCAGGCCCCGGATGAGGGCACGCCCTTGCCGCCGCGGCACCATCGGGCGCCGCCCGCATTTTCCGGCCCGACTCCGCGCCGAATGGCAGCACGGCAAGCCCTCGATCACGGTAGATCACAAGCGTTACAGCCAGACGGGACAGCGCTTCGTTTAGCCAGCTCCACGCCCCCACCCCCGACCAACCACCACCCTGTAGGTCGGACTTCAGTCCGACATCACGGGTTGATCGGGCAGGGTTTGTCGGACTGAAGTCCGACCTACACGAGGCCGGCCCGTGCCCGGCGCGCGACGCCGCAGCCCCACGCCCAACCGCAATCCACCCCACCCCCGACCAACCGCCGCCCTGTAGGTCGGACTTCAGTCCGACAACACGGGTTGATCAGGCAGGGTCTGTCGGACTGAAGTCCGACCTACAACGAGGCAAGCCAGTGCCCGGCGCGCGAGGCCTCAGCCCCACGCCCAGCCACAATCCACCCCCAACCCCGACCAACCGCCGCCCTGTAGGTCGGACTTCAGTCCGACATCGCGGGTTGGTCAGGCAGGGGCTGTCGGACTGAAGTCCGACCTACAGTCCGACCGGCGCTTACTCCCGCCCTTGCGCTTCGCGCATTGCCCGTTTGTTGAGCTTGCCCACGCTGGTGCGGGCCAGGGCTTCGACAAACTCCACCTGCAGCAGCACGCCGTAGCGGCTCACGCCGGTTGATTCGATGAGTTTGGCGGCGAAGTTGCGGATCTCGTGGGGCGTGACCTTGCCCACGTGCTCGGGCTTGAGCGTCACCTTGGCCAGCGGGCGTTCGCCCCACTTGGCGTCGGGCACGCCGATCACCGCCACGTCGGCCACCGCCGGGTGCTGGGCCACCACGTCCTCGATCTGCAGGGACGAGGTCCATTCGCCGCCGGTCTTGATGACGTCCTTGATCCGGTCCGTCACCTTGAGCCAACCGTCGGGCGAGATGTGGCCGATGTCGCCGGTGTGCAGCACGCCGCCCTGCCACAGGGTGGCGGATGCCTCGGCGTCGTGCAGATAACCCTGGGTGAGCCACGGGCTCCTCACCACCACCTCGCCCACGCTGTGCCCGTCGCGGGGCAGATCGGCGCCGTCTGGCCCCTGCACGCGGATGTCCACCAGCGGCAGGGGCAGGCCGGTGTGGGTGCGCAGCAGCGCCTGATCCGCCGGCGGGCCGTCCAGCGCCGCTTCCGGCAGAAAGGCCACGGTGAGGATCGGACAGGTCTCCGACATCCCGTAGCCGGTAAAGGCGTCGATGCCGCGCTCCTGCGCAGCCTTGGCCTGGGCCTGCGACATGGCGGAGCCGCCGATGATCAGCTTCCAGCGGGAGAGGTCGATCACTTTGGACAGCGGATGCACCAGCAGCATGTGCAGGATGGTGGGCACACAGTGGGAGAAGGTCACCCCCTCGTCGCGCACCAGCTTGAGCAGCGTCTCGGGCACGTAGCGGCCCGGATACACCTGCTTGAGCCCCAGCATCGTCGCCACATAGGGTAGGCCCCAGGCGTGCACGTGGAACATCGGCGTGATGGGCATGTACACATCGTCCCGGTGCAGCCGGCCCTGGCTCGGCGCCCCGCCCAGCCCCGCCGCCACCGCCAGGGTGTGCAGCACCAGCTGCCGGTGGCTGAAATACACTCCCTTGGGCAGCCCGGTGGTGCCGGTGGTGTAAAAGGTGGTCGCCTTGGCGTTCTCGTCGAAATCCGGAAAGTCGTAATCGGGCGACGCGGCGGCCAGCAGCGCCTCGTATTCCCCCGCATAATCCACCGGCGGCGGCCCATCCGCTGGCGCATCCTCGATCAGCACGAAACGCCGCACCGTGGTGAGCCGCGGCGCAATGGCGGCCAGGATGCCCAGAAACTCCGCATTCACCAGCACCACATCCGCCTGCGCGTGGTTGAGGGTGTAGAGGATCTGCTCCGGCGTGAGGCGCACATTCACCGTCTGCAGGATCGCCCCCATCATCGGCACCGCAAAGAAGCACTCCAGATAGCGGTGGCTGTCCCAGTCCATCATCGCCACCGTGTGGCCGGCATCCACCCCCAGCCCGGCCAGCGTGCTGGCCAGCCGCCCGATGCGCTCCCGCAGCGTGCGGTAGCTGTGCCGCCGCCCGCCCATGTAGGTGATCTCCTGATCCGGCGCAGTGGCCAGCGGCGTGTGCAGAAGCTGCTTGATCAGCAGCGGATAGCCGTACGCGTCCGGCGTACGGTCGACCAGTTTGACCGGCATGGCGATTCTCCCAACGCTGTTATGGTTTTGTGACGGGGAGATTAACAGGGGCGGGGCTGGGTGGGGTGGCGGAGAAGCGGCTGGCCGGTGCCGCCCCCGCTACCCCTGCGTGGGCAACTTCCGTCGCCCACCGACCCCCGGCAGCCGCCCCGCGTCGCCCGCCATGCCTTGGGCGACGGATTGCGGTGGCTCACCGACGTCGACCGACCTCTGCCCGATGTCCTGCAATCGCTGCACGACGTCGTGCACCTGTTGCAGGACGTCCTGCGATGGTCGCCCGACATCCGGCAGTCATCGACGGACATCGGGCAACGACTGCCAGACATCCGGCTGCGGTTGCCGGACGTCCAGCAAACACAGCCGGACGTCCATGAATGATCGCCAGATGTCATGCAATCAATGCCGGACGTCTGGCAGCGTTTGCAGGACATCCGGCAACTGCTGCACGACGTCCTGCAATGAGTGCACGACGTCGTGGAATGATTGCCGGAGAGGAGGAAGGGGGCGGCGGAAAAAGGTGGAAATGGCCTGAAAGCCGCGCGGGGCAAGGGTTTCGGGCGGGGCTGAGCCCGGCCGTGGTGCAGGGGAGGCTTCAGTCGCCCACCCCAAATAAACCTGCACCAGCCAAACCCACCACTTCCAGCCCCCGACCCCTCGTATCCCGATCATTGCGTCACGTGACGCAGTGATCGGGATACGTGACGGAATCGCTGGGATACGCGGTGCTGATAGTGAAGACGGGGAGCGTCAAATTCAGTCCTTATCACTCCCGACTCGAATACTGCGCCCTGTGTATCGGTGAAAAAAGTCATGGTCCCTTTCAGATCAGGGCATCAGTCCGGACTCAAAGCGCTGCTCATGTGCATCCAGTTGATTGTGTCTTAATCCCTTTCAGATCAGGGCATCAGTCTGGACATTACTCAAAACGCAAGCGGTGTGCCGACGTCTTAATCCCTTTCAGATCAGGGCATCAGTCTGGACTGGAAGCCGCAATCTACGAAGCGATCATCGGTCTTAATCCCTTTCAGATCAGGGCATCAGTCTGGACGCTCCAAAACCTCGTCGAAGAAAACAAAGCTGATGGGTCTTAATCCCTTTCAGATCAGGGCATCAGTCTGGACGGCGGCGCCTATGCCCAAAACAGCAAGGGCGATACGTCTTAATCCCTTTCAGATCAGGGCATCAGTCTGGACAAGCCTGGTGCGAACACCTGGCCCGCGAGATCGGTCTTAATCCCTTTCAGATCAGGGCATCAGTCTGGACGCCGCCCTGAATCCTCATGGCTGGCACGCAGAGCGTCTTAATCCCTTTCAGATCAGGGCATCAGTCCGGACCAAGACAGTTTCCTAATGCAATGGGCAATTGATAGTCTTAATCCCTTTCAGATCAGGGCATCAGTCCGGACAAAAAACATTTACAACGTGGATTTGTTTAAGATGTCTTAATCCCTTTCAGATCAGGGCATCAGTCCGGACTGTAATGGGATACGAAGCCGTTAAAGAACTGCGTGTCTTAATCCCTTTCAGATCAGGGCATCAGTCCGGACCACGATCTCCTCGACACCTTCACCGCGCGCTTTCGTCTTAATCCCTTTCAGATCAGGGCATCAGTCCGGACACACCCGGCAGCGCAAGCGCGAAGCCGCCCAGAGTCTTAATCCCTTTCAGATCAGGGCATCAGTCCGGACTGCCCACGGCCGACAGTGACGCCCCCGCCAAGCGTCTTAATCCCTTTCAGATCAGGGCATCAGTCCGGACATATCCGCCTGCCAACAGGTTCAAAGTAGGGCACCTCGAAAAACCGCGACTCGCCCGCCCTTGATAAAATTACAGCGTTCTGAATCCGCCCCCAGCCGACTCCGATGAAACCGCGCAGCGCCATCAAGACTGACCTGTTCGCCGACGAACTTCACCGCAAGAAGATCGACACTCTGGGCGACCCGCTGGCCGAGATCGAGTCGTACATCGATTTCGTGGCGCTGGCGGCCGAGGTCGATCGGATTGCGCCCCGGCCGGTCAGCCCTCAGGGTGGCCGCCCGCCGTATCCGACCGAGACGATGGTGCGCATCCTGGTCCTGAAGCGGCTGTACAACCTGTCGGATGAGCAGATGGAGTACCAACTGCTCGACCGCATGAGCTACAAGCGCTTCTGCGGGC
>NZ_CALAYQ010000021.1:0-7785 GCF_937894855.1 uncultured Zoogloea sp. | reverse complement strand
CTGGCCGTCAGGCTGGCGGCTGCAAGCGGCGAATTGAATATTTCAGGGCCGACTACTTACCCCTTCAGTTGAAGTTGCGGGCAAAGAGCACCACCCAGTCCCACCGAGCACCGGTGTTCTACGTCGATATTTCTTTGCGAGACGGGGTCAGCCTGACCGAAGCAATCACCCAAGCCAAGGACAAAGCAGAACGGCATCAAGAGGCCGGTGTGAATATTGACGCACTGGAACGGGCCGCCCGGTTGGCACTGGCGAATGGTGCTTTCGAGGAAAACGAGGAGGAAGGGCCTGTAATTGTGGAAGAGTTCTTTCCCCAATCAGATAGCGACGGAGGCGATGGTGAGCGTGAAGGCTGCAATGCGGCGGACTCAGGCAGAGAAACAGTCAGCGCAAATAAGCTAAACGACAAGTTGGCAGCGAAAACCGGCAAAACTGGGGAGCAGGAGGTCGCGTGATGACCGTGCTGTTCTGGTTGGTCGGCGTTCCGGTGCTCTTGATCGCTGTGGGGGTGTTCTGGCTGTGGGTGGTATCGGCCGTCGTGAAGTGGATCTTCAGAGATTAGGAATTGGACTCCGTAAGCGCGGAGTCCAATTCATGATAGAGGTGACATGATACGTCCAGACTAGCAGACAAGTCGCGAAGGGTCGATCCTAAAAAAATCCATGAATGCTTTCAGCATCAATATTTTGGCGTTTATTTGCCAGCAACTATCAGCCACCTTGACCGGCGCGACCGAAATACTCAATTATTCTGCAGGCTAAGCGATCACAAAATAAATGTCAGACTTATGGACACACCCTGCACCGATGCGAAAAGACATGTCACTACTTTGCAGCAACGACAATTAACGCCAGCAGCACAATTAAAAGCAATACAACGAAGAAAATTTTACTACCAGAGGATGAAGAGTTCTCGCCTGATTCGCTTACGTCCTTCCCCTCTCCCCTCTCAGGGATGCCCACCCTCGATCCCACTTGTGAAGAATGTAACTCATCCCTGTCTTGGTGGTGCACGCAGTAGTGAGAGTCTTCAGACATAACAGGTTCGGTACAGTTATCGCAAAAGCAACGATGTTGAGGACAGTAGGGGGCGACTTCGGTCCGAACTTGTGAGCATCGCGATGTGAGCTTTTTCCATGAGCAACAACTGGCGCGCTCTTGTGATTCCAACTGCTCAATTTCCGCATCGTACTGTCTCTGATCAAGAAGCAAGGCCATACGCTGCTGTTCAATTTGTCGGCGTTTTACGACTCGCGCTTGCGCATTCAGCTTAGCGAACTGGGTATAGTCGGCGATTTTTTGATTCCACGTTTCCTTGAAGGCTTGCTCTCGCTTGGAAAATAATAGGACAAGCTTTTCAAGCTCCCTCAAAGCACTGTCGTATGCGTTGGCTCTGTCGATAATTTTTTGGTCAGCTAAATTGTCGCTAATCAAACCAGCGAGACTACCTCTTCTCGCTTGAAGCGATGGAAGCAACCACTCCTTAAGAGAAGTCAGGATCTGCGACGTCGAGTCCCAATTGAACGAATCGATATTAACGACCTTCTTTGCAAAGAGCCTGTCGATATTCGTAATGTTACGGGCATCGCCAAATATCTTTACACCATCTGACACCGTTAATACCGCGGCACCGGCCATGAGCAATCCAGCAACACCAGTCCCCTGCGCAAGAGCCTGTATGTGATGCTTTTCAAGTCCGGTCTTCTTTTGGATAGAATGAAAGACTGAATCCAATTGCCCGCGATTTTTTCCGGAAATAGTGTCCTCGAAGTTTGCTCGCTCAAGGCTCCAAACAAATTCAAGGTTGTTCAGCCGCAAATTATCCGATTCGCTAACTTGAAGGTGGCTCATGTAGACCTCTAGAATAATGTATAAGCATAATTCTACGTGAGATTTAAATCGGTAGGTGAAAGAACTTGCCTAGGCCTCACACTGCCACCAATCTACTCATCCGAGCGCGTGTACGTTGGAGCTTCCGGGGGTGACTAACCTGGACGCCGGCCCATTGAGCCCTTGAAAATTCACTGGCAGTCGTTTCCTGGAAAAGCTGAAGACATACACCTATCCAGATCATTCTTATTCCGGTATCACAGGAGGAGATCATCAACTCCGAGATCTTGCACCAGCAAGCACTCGCTAAAAACAACTAAAACGACAAAGCCCGGCAGAAATTATTTGGCTATCTAGACTCAGCCGACGACAAACTTAAATGTCTGAAAATATTGGCAATATACTTTGAGGACTTTGGAGCAAAGAGCTTTCAATTGAAAATGAGCCGGCGATGCGATTACCTTCGCAATTATCGAACAGTCAAAATTTCATAAATAGCGCACGCGCTCACAATAATTAGTGGCAATGTTGCACCGAGTTGAGCTGGAAATGTGCCCGTGTAGGGTGCTGCGCGAGATGAAGGGTGTGACCAGAACAAGGCATTCGCGACACGTGCGTCAATCATCATGTCCCGTGTGAAATGGAGGCGATTTTTTGAAAAATTTCTTAGAAACTTTCTTCTATCTTAAAATTTCAATCTTTAATTTATTATTTTCTATTATTAAAAAATATATCCACCACATTCTACATGCCATAGCCAGCCGCGGCCCCTGTCGCAAAGAAGCGTGTGAGATAGAAATGATATCTACCACTCTATCTCACACATCTTACATGCTCGCGTTAGAGCTTGAACTTTGCTTTATGGGCGTTACTTGCAGCGACTTGGTGAGTTGTAACGGGAGCTTTATCCATTCTACTGATAGCCACAGCCTCAGGGGCGACGTCAACGTAGCCATTCACGACAACCTTCCAGTAGTCGCCTTTAGCTCGCCGAATTTTCTTGAACCCCAGATCAGATAAGCGACGACCGAGGCCCACAATGGACTTAGCTTTGAATCCGTTTGCCCGGCACCATTCCGTGTAGCAGTCGTAGATACTATTTGGCGTCGAGCCAAGCCCTGCTTCACCAAGCGTAAGCATATCTGCGGCAAAGAGACCTTCCGTATCGGAATCCGCCCTATAAGTAGCCAAACTACTTTCCGAAGAAGGTACCGTGGTGAACCGGCCCTGTTGCCGCAACCGCGCAAGTCCATCCAGCGCCCATCTCAAGATGCCAGGCAGCTCTTCCTTAAGGTTACCCTCCAAATTGACATCCCTGTCCTGCTCGCCAAACTGTCGATTGAAGTTGAGGATGATGGCGCGACGAAAGAACCCTGTCGACAGGTCCAACAAACGAGGGAGGTGGTTGGTAGCCGCAATGAGACGCACGAAGGGGCGAAACGAGAAGGAGTCTTGGTACTTTCGCTCCGCTTGAAGAACGTCACCAGAAACAATTGCTTTAAGGTGGCTGTCAGCCATAGTAGCGCTGGCACTCATTTCCGATGAAATATTCAGCAACTTATCCTGTAACTCGGCTCGAACAAAGGTCTTGTCCAGCGCTTCGATGTGAGCATTGCTGATGTTTTCGCTGCCAACCAAGTAAGTCAGCGTATTCAGCAGAACGCTCTTTCCGTTCCCTCCCCCTCCTACCATCCAGACAAACTTGTGCTGACTGTTGTCCGGAACGAGGCAGTAGCCGAACCACTCCTGCAGAAAGTTAATTTTCTCGGACTTATCGGAGTCCGGCGCAAATATTTCTTCGAGAAACTGTTGCCAACGCAGGCAGGATGCATCCGGAGTCCAGCTGATGTCGATTTTCGTTTTGTGTCGATATGCGGGGTCATGGGGCAGCAACTCGCATGTACTCGTGTCAAATGCACCGTTCCGAAGACAGAGCACAGTGCGATCGGGCAGAACGTTTCCTTCCGTCTCAGCTTGAAACGCCTCAAGAAGCGCAAGAAGTTCGCTAATCTTCTTCCTCTCGGCCAACTTCCCGTAAAACTGAGCGACGGTCCTTACGACTTCTGCTTGCACGTCGAGGCGGGGCCAGTACCCATCACGGTAGCCGTAGAATGACCCTCCAACAAAGACGAGACCTTGCGGGAAGCACCTCCGAAGGAATGCGTCCAGGATTTCCGGCCGTTCGTCCTCCTGTCCGAGCCTTGCCCACGTACCAAGCCCTGCAGGCGCCTTGGTCACGACACCGGATGGCAACACGCACCCGCGAAGAGGGCAATCTTTGAATCCTAGAGTCTGTATGCGCTTGCAGGTCTCCGGCTTCGACGACTCCCGGAATCGCTCAATCCTGGCCTCAGTTTGTGTCTCGTCATAGTCAGGGTGGCGGCGACTGGCCGCATGGATTGCCTGATCTCCTTCCTCGAACTGACACATGTTCGTCTGCATCGCTTTCCAGAGAGGTTCGGAGACGTTAGCCTGGTTATCGGGATGGGAAGCCCACTTGATAAAGTTACAGCGACTCAAGACCTCGCCGAGTTCCTCCAAGGTTCCCAACTCGTGGTCATTGGTACTGCGCTGAATAGGGCTCGGAGGCGTCGTTTGCGTTTGAGACGTCGCGGCTGCGGGGATGTGAGGCAGCATATCAAGAGAAAGCAAAGCTCCGTGCCCGACCCTATTGATACGATCCTTGGCATCCTTATGGCATGAGGGAATGTAGTAAATCCGGGCAGGGTCCTTGGTCGCAGCGTCGTTAATACCGCCCAACCAGTGATTGATCCGATCCCAGACGCCGCGCCAAGCGGAAGCTTCAACAGGTTCAGCCAAGGGCAAGATGACCCGGTACTTCGGCTTTTCCACCGTGTGGTTGTAAGTGCTGTGGATCAAGTAAGTGATCCCGCCGAGCATGTGCTCGACATCCTCCACCGGCGTTCCGTTGTCAACGTCGATCACCGCCATGCTGAGATGCGTAACGCTCTCATTTTTGCGAGTGGCGCCACCCTCGTATGCGGTCGGCGACCAACTTGATGTACCGGCTTTTGAAGGGGTGATGCAGTGCTTGCCGAAGATCGCTGCGAATTCGCTCCACGTCAGATCCCGACATTTGGGCACATTGTCTTTTTCGTTCTTGAACGCGCTGATGGTGAAGGTCTTGGCCGCACACCAGGGTGTAAGAGATTGTTTCTTGCTGTCCATTTTCGATTCCATCTTTTCAGAGTCTGAACGTCCTAGCATTTCCGTTAGGCAGCAGAAGTCCCAACGGCAACCGGCAGAGTAAGCCGTCCGAGAGTTGAATTTCAGCTTGAAGTTTGATGTTGCTAGGGCATAGCCGTAGGCACGTTGCAGTTCGTGCCCGCGGCAGTGGAGCCCGGTGTTCTGGGCCTCGGTTCCCGAATGACGCCCTAGAACTGCCCCTCGTCAACTACGTAGTCCTTGACCTTGATCTGCCAAGTGGCAAGGCCGAGGCTGGGGGCTTTCCCCGTGAGGATGTCTGCTTCGTTTGAAAGAAAGGAGTTCAGCTTCTCGAAGGCGTTCGAGGCAAGCCCGTTAATGTCTTTGCCTTCGATGGCATGAAGGCCAAGCACGCACTCCCAAGTGCTTTCATCAACACCGAACTTTGTCACGGAACCGACGGCGTCGGTTTGAGCCTGAGCATCAAGCCGTGCAGCGAAGCCGTAGAGCGTTTCACTCTGCTCCGTTGTGCCGATATGGTGGCCGGGAGCGGGAATCTCAATGCGAATGAAGGTCGTGAAGGACTTGATTTCGGGTAAGGGAGTCGCCTTGAGGCTAGGCCGGAAACCACGCTCCGACCGCTTCACCTTGGTGACGCGCGCCTTCCGCGTTTTGCGGATCTCGTTTTCCCCAGGGGACCGCTCTTGAAGAGCTCCCGGGGTGGTGTGGGCGTTGGGGGTGCTCATCATTCACCTCCCTTCATGAACTGCTCGAGATCAGTAAGCCGATACCGGACAAGACGGCCGACCTTCACGACAGGAAGGGGGTAGCGTTTGGTTGAGGCCCAAACCGCAAGGGTTTGCGGTTGGATGCGAAGATACTTAGCGGCCTCGGGTCGGGTGAGGAGGGTGCTGCTGGGTGCGCTACTCATGCTGTTTGCTCCTTGATGATGCATGTTTGCCGATTGGCAGCGCCATTAAGCCAAATTGATGCATCTCGAAAAACGCATGGTGCACTTGATAGTCCGTGCCTTGCAATTTTCCCGCCGGCGTGCTAGGCCCCAAAATGTGCGCCCATCAGGTGGAAAAAATAATCAGACTCGAACAACTGGGAATATAAGTCCTTTGCTGCATTTAGGCTGCTAGATTCATTTTCTGGCCTAAATAACAATTCAGTTAAATTTTCATCCGTTAATTTTACGTTTTCAAGTTTCGACCAAGCCTTAAGGTCAAAATATGGAATGACGCGACTGCTAATCCACCTTTTTGTTGTCACTTTAAGGTTCTTTTCTTCAGTCAAGTCTTGGAGCCTTCTCGATACCAGAGCTTCCTCTTCTTCGTATATTTTTGTGCGCTCTCTACAGTTTGTAATCGCCTGCTCGATCAGCTCAGATAGGCTTGCTGCAAGGTGATTTATATTCGCTATTTCAGAATTTCCGTGAGTGCTGTTTTCGTCTAGTGCTTGGCCGCTTTCTGGCTCGCGGGCGGCTATTTTGTCGTAGATTATTTTCTCTAGTCTGTTAAGTGCATTTGATATTTTTTCTGGGTTTGGGTTTTTATCGTCGAGGAATTCGCGGTAAAGGTCTTTCGCTGACTTTAATTTTTTGGCGTATGTTGCATTTTTGTTTTTAATCTCTTCGATTCTTATTTTATGCAGGGCACCCCGTGAGATGTCTCTGCGTCGCTTTAGCCATGCCTTGACGCTATTTAATATTTCAGCATCTGAAGCAGTCAATGTGATCGCCAAGAATCCGCGTGCGCATAGATGGTCGCCTAGATTGCAGTCTGGTCCCATAAAAGCTTCCTCTAGGGGCTGAAGTAGGTTTGAGACTGCGGCCGGGGGAAGTTCATTTGCAAGGAAGGTAAGGTGTTTAATATCTGCAAACGTAAGAGGCCGGACTATTGAAAAACCTCTATGCTTCAAGGCATTCTCTATTTGCATTGTTTCGGTTTCATCTATTTCTTGAGATAGCGGATCTAGAGTTATCTGTCTGATTAGATTCTTTGCCTCCGATAGACTGTTTGTGTTTATTAGGGTTTGTATGGTTCTGCGTTTATGAATTTGCTCCGCCCACTGAAGTTCATTGAACTCAGAGATGGAAGCGTACTTTTCCAAGTCAAACCATTTTCTTGCGACACGAATTGGTTCGCTAGTTTTCTTGCTCATGATAGTTCATTGATCAAAAAAGGTTAGCCCGACCCCTTAGTGGGGGCTTTTTAAGGTAGCGCAAAAGGAACGGGAAAGAAAACTATGCCGTTCCTTTTTCGCTATTAGAGATCATAAATCCCCTGCTCGGTCGTTGGCGTGAAATGTCTACGCCGCCTAGCAGGTGAGGAAGCGTCCTGTCGGCTTTCGGCCCCGGGTCGAAGCGCGGCGCTCCAGTGCATCCCAGTCCAACGAGCGTTGGGCGACGGATCTATGCCGTGCCTGGGTGGGACGAGACGACTGGGCCACACTGGCGCTGGTGATCGACTGCTTTAGCCGGGAACTGGCTGGGCTGGCACCTTTCCCGGAGCGGCAAGTCGCGCACGGCCGAGAGCGCGCTGGAGCAGGCCCTGATTGCTCGCTTCGGCTTGCTAGGACGTGTGCAGACGCCGTTCCTGCTGCGCTCGGACAACGGCCTGGTCTTCACCAGCCGCAACTAAACGGCGCTGGTCAAAGGTTACGGCCTGAAGCAGGAGTTCATCACGCCCTACACCCCGCAGCAGAACGGTCTCGTGGAGCGGATGATCCGCAGTAAGCGTCCGGCCACCCCATCTCCCCCGGGCAGCCCAAATAGCGTATTCGTGTC
>NZ_CALAYQ010000020.1:0-13609 GCF_937894855.1 uncultured Zoogloea sp. | reverse complement strand
TCGCGGGCGATGGGCAGGGTCATGGCGACCACGCCGCCCTTGGAGGCCGCGTAGCCGGCCTGGCCGAGCTGGCCGTCGAAGGCCGCGACGGAGGCGGTGGACACGATCACGCCGCGCTCGCCGCCGGCGTTGGGTTCGTTCTTGCTCATGATCTCGGCGGCGAGGCGGATCATGTTGAAGCTGCCGACCAGGTTGATGTTGATGGTGCGGGCAAAGGATTCGAGGCGATGGGGGCCTTCACGGCCGACGACCTTCTCGGCCGGGGCGATGCCGGCACAGTTGACCAGGCCACGCAGGGTGCCGAGCTCGACGGCAGCGGCGAAACAGGCCTTGGCGCTGGCTTCATCGGTCACGTCGGTGGCCACGAAGCGGGCATTGGCGCCCAGCTCGGCGGCGAGGGCATCGCCGGCTTCCTTGTTCACGTCGGCCAGCACGACCTTGCCGCCGGCGGCGACGATCATCTTTGCGGTTGCGGCACCCAGGCCGGAACCACCGCCGGTCACCACGAAAACGTTGTCCTTGATCTCCATGAATCGCTCCTGTTTCTGTTGTGTTTTTTGATCGGATGAGGCGCTGTGCCCGGCTGGCGGGCACGCTCTGCAATGGCCCTGAACTCTAGGCACAAGCGGGGCTGGCTTCCATGCCGAAATCGATCAATGTGAATGGTAGAATTTGCCACATTGCAGAGCAGCAAAAAGGCAGGTGCGTGTGCCTGTCGTCCAGCTCGATCCCACCCTTTTTCTGGTTTTCCGAACCCGATGCGTGCACCCACCGCCGACAAGGGCACCATTTCCATCGCCTTCGTGCTGGAGGCGCTGGCCGGAGTGCGCGAAAAGGGGCTGGATGTGGGCAGCCTGCTGGGGCAGGCGGGCATCTCTCCAGAGCTGCTCGACGCGCCCCAGGCGCGGGTGTCGTCGGTGCATTACGCCACCCTGTGGCATCTGATCGCCGAGGCGCTGGACGACGAGTTCTTCGGGATGGATTCCCACCCCATGAAGGCCGGCAGCTTCACCCTGCTGTGCCACAGCGTGATCCACTGCGACACCCTGGAGCGCGCCCTGCGCCGGGCGCTGCGTTTCTTCCGGCTGGTGCTGGACGACTTCGAAGGCGTGCTGGAGCGGGACGGCGACACCGCCCGGGTGGTGCTCGCCGAGCGCCTGCCCGGGCCGCGGCGGGCGTTTGCCTACGGCACCTTCCTGATCATCCTCCACGGGCTGGCGTGCTGGCTCATCGGGCGGCGCATCACCCTCGACCACGCCAGTTTTCGCTGCGCCGAGCCGGATTTCAGCGCCGAATGGCGGGTGCTGTTCTCGCCCGACCTGCGCTTCGGCGAGGCCGAGACGGCGATCAGCTTTCCGGCCGAATACCTCGACATGGCCAACGTGCAGAACGAGCGCACGATGAAAGTCTTCCTGCGCAGCGCGCCCGCCAACTTTCTGGTCAAGTACCGCAACAGCGACGGCCTGGTGGCGCGCATCCGGCGCCAGCTGCGGCACATCCCGCCCGACACCTGGCCGGATTTCGAGACCCTCGCCCAACAGCTCCACAGCTCGGTATCCACCCTGCGCCGGCACCTGATCGACGAGGGCCAGTCGTACCAGTCGATCAAGGACGACCTGCGCCGCGATCTGGCCATCAGCCAGCTGTGCCACTCCGAAAAATCCGTGCTCGACATCGCCCATGACCTGGGCTTTGCCGAAGCCAGCGCCTTCCACCGGGCGTTCAAGAAATGGACCGGCGCCCGGCCGGGCGAATACCGCCGCGCCGTGGCCGGCCAATGAACACAAAGGCCGCCATGGGGAACCACCGCAAATCCAGCTCCGTGGCGCGCCGTTTCCGTTTCCCGCTCCACGTCCACATCTCGACCCTGTTCTTCCTGCTGGTGCTGGCGGTGGGGGCGAGCATCGCGTGGGTGTCGTACTCGCGCAGCGCCCACATGCTGGAGCGGGCGGCGGGCGATCTGCTGGTGCGCATCTCCCGCCAGACGGTGGTCGAGACCGAGATCCTCCTGAGCCCGGTGGGCACTACGGTGCGCCTGCTGGGCCTGCAACCGCTGGCCCGGGCGACGACCCTCGCCGAGCGCCGCCAGGGGCTGGCGAGCCTGCGTGAGGCGCTGATCGCCTCGCCGTCGGTGACGGCCTTCTACGTGGGCTACGGGGACGGCGATTTCTTCATGCTGCTGCGCCTTGCCGACGACGGCGACCGGAAGCTGGTGGACGCGCCGCCGGGGGCCGCCTATCTCATCAAGAGCATCGATGGCGACGAGGGGCGCTTCATCTATCTCGATGCCGACCTGAACGAGCTGCGCAACGTGCTGCGGCCCGACTACCCGCGCGGTTACGACCCGCGCCAGCGCAGTTGGTACGCCGAAGCCCTGCGCCACGGCGAGCCGGTGCAGACTGCGCCCTACCTGTTCGCCTCGACCCGCCGGCTGGGCGTGACGGTGGCGAACCGGGTGGCCGGCAGCGGCGCGGTGGTGGGCGCCGACATCCGCCTCACCACGCTGGACGAAACCCTGCGCCGCCAGCGCATCACGCCGGGTTCGCACCTCGTGCTGTTCGACGACGAGCAGCGGGTGGTTGCCTATTCCGAACTCGGCTGGCTGCCCGAGGCGCGGCCCGGGGCAGAGGGCGAGCGGCCGCGGGTGTCCGATCTGGGCGATGGCCAGCTGACGGCCCTGGCCGCGACGCCGGCGGGCGAGGGCGAGCTGCCGCTCACCGCCTTCAGCACCGCCGGCCGGCGCTGGCACGGAGCGGTGGCCCGGCTGCCGGTGCAGGGCGGGCGGCCGATGCGCCTCGGCGTGATGATCCTCGACGACGAGCTCCTCACCGACGCCCGCCAGGTGCGTAACCGCGCGCTGCTGGCAACCCTGCTGGTGATGCTGGCCACGCTGCCCCTCACCTATCTCACCGCCAGGCTGGTGTCACGGCCGATCCGCGCGCTGGCCGACGAAACCGCAGCGATCCGCAGCTTCGACTTCACCGCCGACGTGGCGACCCGCTCGGTGGTGCGCGAGGTGGACGACCTGGCCGCCGATCTGGCCTCGATGAAAGGGGCGGTCCGCCACTTCCTCGACATCTCGGCGACCATGGCACGGGAGTCGAACTTCGACCGCCTGCTGCCCCGGCTGGTGGACGAGACCGTAGCGGTGACCGGCGCCCGGGCCGGCGTGCTTTATCTTGCCGACGACGACGGTGCCGCGCTCGAACTCGCCTCGCTGCGCCGGGCGGGGGACACCAACCTGCCGCGGGACGCTGCGCCGGACGGGGCCGCGATGGCCGGGCTGGTGGCGTCGGCGGCGCGTTCCGGCGTGGGCAGCGTCGATGTGGGCGCCGATGGCGTCGGGCGTAGCTGCGCGGGGCTCGCCGAGGCGCTCGAGACCACGCGCCTCGCCTATCTGGCGGTGCCGCTCCTTGCCCGCGACCAGACCCGCATCGGCCTGCTGGTGCTGTGGTTCGACGCCGAGCCCCAGCGGGATCTGGTGCATTTCGTCGAGGCGCTGTCGGGGGCGGCGGCGCTGTCGGTCGAGACCCAGGCGCTGATCCGTGCCCAGAAGCGCCTGTTCGAATCATTCATCCAGATGCTCGCCGGCGCCATCGACGCCAAGAGCCCCTACACCGGCGGCCACTGCGCCCGGGTGCCGGTGCTCACCAAGATGCTCGCCCGCGCCGCGTGCGACGCCACCGACGGGCCGTTCAAGGATTTCCAGCTGGGCGACGACGACTGGGAGGCCGTGCACATCGCCGCGTGGCTGCACGACTGCGGCAAGGTGGCGACACCCGAGAGCATCGTCGACAAGGCCACCAAGCTGGAGCTGCGCTACAACCGCATCCACGAGATCCGGATGCGTTTCGAGGTGAAGAAGCGCGACGCCGAGATCGCCTGCCTGCAGGCCATCGCCGCGGGCGCCGACCCCGCCGAGGCCCGCACGGAGCTGGCGCGGGCCCACGCCCGGCTCGACGCCGACTTCGCCTTCGTGGCCGCCTGCAACGTGGGCGGCGAGGCGATGGCGGCGACCGACGTGGAGCGCCTGCGCCAGATCGGCGGTCAGACCTGGCTGCGCACCCTCGACGACCGCCTCGGGCTGTCGGAAGAAGAGCGCCGGCGGCTTGGCCCGGAGCGGCCGCTGCCGGCCGTCGAGACGCTCCTCGCCGACAAGCCCGAGCACCGCCAGGCCCGCGGGCCGGATGACCGGATCGCCCCGGACAACCGCTGGGGTTTCCGCCTCAATGTGCCGGCCCTGCGCCACAACCACGGGGAACTCACCAACCTGTCGGTGGGCCGCGGCACCCTCACCGACGAGGACCGCTACACCATCAACGAGCACATCGTGCAGACCATCCGGATGCTCGACGCGCTGCCTTTCCCGCGGCACCTGCGGGCGGTGCCCGAGATCGCCGGCGGCCACCACGAGAAGATGGACGGCACGGGCTACCCGCGCGGCCTCACTGGTGGCGAGATGAGCCCGGTTGCGCGGATGATGGCGATCGCCGACATCTTCGAGGCCCTCACCGCCGCCGACCGGCCCTACAAGAAGGGCAAGACCCTGTCGGAGGCCATCGCCATCATGGCCCGGATGCGCGACGAGGGGCACATCGACCCGGATCTGTTCGCGCTCTTCCTGCAGTCCGGGGTGTTCCGCGAATACGCCGAGGCGCACATGAGCGCCGACCACGTGGATGAGGTGGACGTGGACGCCGCCCTCGCCCGGGCCGGCTGAGTCCCTAAAAAAGCACGGCCCGTCGCGCCCGGTGGAATGGGCGGGATGGACCGGAAAGCAGGGCGCCCGGCGAGGCCGTCGCCCCACGAGGAGGAGCGGGCTGCTTACTGGTCGATCTTGCGGAAGGCGCCGTTGAGATACACCAGCGCCTGGCCGTCGTTGCGCTCGCGCACCGTCAGCACTTCGCACAAAAAAGCGTGGTGGGTGCTCTCGTCGAACATCTTGATGACCCGGCAATCGAAGCTCGACAGGGTGCCTTCGAGCATCGGCGCGCCGGTGATGGCGGTGCCCCAGCTGCCGTAGCCGAAGCGGGCGTCGCCATGCACGCCTTCGACCATGCCGGCAAAGGCGCGGGCGACTTCTTCCTGGTCGCCGGCCAGCACATTGACGGCGAGGGCGCCGCTTTGCTGGATGATCTCGCAGGCCACCACGTTCTTGTTCACGAACACCACCAGCCGCGGCGGATCGGTGGTGACGGAACACACCGCGGTGGCGGTGAGGCCGGCCTTGCGCTCGCTGTCGGCCGCGCTGATGATCGACACGCCGGCGGCCAGGTGGCGCATGCCGTTGCGCTGCTCGGCGGGCGTCACGGTGGGCAGTTCGGCAAGGCCCGGCGTCTTCACATCCCTGACCGGACTTTGATGGACGACGGCGTTGGTGAGGTCGGTCATGGTTCGTCTCTCTCGTGGTGTGGTGGCTTCATGAAAAAGGGCCCGGCGCGTGGCCGGGCCGCCGGGTGGATCAGGCCTTGACGCCGAAGGGGTTCACCTTGGGCAGCGGGTTGCCCAGCAGGTGGCTGCCCAGCAGGTCGCCGATGTTGTCCTGGTTCTGGGTGATGTGGTTGGCGCCCACCAGCAGGTCGCGCAGCTGGCGCTGCAGCGGGCAGTTGAGCCACACGCCGCGGGTGGAGGTCTTCTTGAAGATCATGTGGCCGGCGTCGAAGCATTCGCCGCCGGTGAACTGGTTGGTGGCGAAGTGGCGGATGCGGATGTCCAGGGGGACCAGCTTGCCCCTGGAGGCGTAGCTCCAGGCTTCTTCGGTGTTCTGCAGCACGCGGGAGGTGCTGGCAAGGATCTTGGCATAGGCTTCACCGAGCTTGGCCTTGATGAACGGGTCCTGAACCGCGGCGCCAACGGCCTGGTTGATGTTCTGGCGCGGCACCATGTGCTCGATGTAGAGATCGACCATGCCGCGAGCCATGCCGATGATAACGGACGACACGGCGGCGTAGAAGACGTAGAAGAACGGCATCTTGTAGAGATTGTTCACGTGGCCGTGGGAGTCGTCGTCGTAGGCGCCGATGACGTGGCTGCGGTAGTCGGGCACGAAGACTTCCTTCACCGACAGCTTCTTGGAGCCGGTGCCGGCGAGGCCCACCACGAACCAGTCGTCGATGATCTCGAAGTCGGCGCGCTGGACCCAGAACGAGCGGAACTCGATCTCGCCCGCGGCGTTGGCCACGCGGCCACCCAGGAAGGCGCCGCCGGCGGCGTGGTCGCAGCCGCTGGAGGTGAGCCACTCGCCGTTGAGCACGTAGCCGCCTTCGACGCGGGTCACGGTGCCGAAGGGGGCGTAGGAGGACGATACCAGGCGCGAGTTGTCCTCACCCCAAAGTTCGTCGCCGCACTGGCTGGGCAGCAGGCCCACCTCGAAGGGATGCACGCCCAGCACCATCACGTTCCAGGCGCTGGACGGGCAGCCGCGGGCGAGCTCCATCAGCACCTTGTTGAGGACGTTGGGGTGCATCTCGTAGCCGCCCCAGCGCTTGGGCTGGAGGATCTTGAAGAAGCCGGCTTCCTGGAACTTCTGGATGGTCTCGGGGGAGACCATGCGGGCCTTCTCGCAGGCGTCGGCGCGCTCGCGCAGCCAGGGGATCAGCGCCTCGGCGCGGGCAACGATCTCTTCTTCGGACGGGATGAGGGTTTCAACGGCAGCGTTCATGGTTCAAATCTCCTTTGGTGTGTCGGGCGGTGCGGCAGGGCGGGCCGGGTTCAGGCCTGTTCGGCGCTGACCACGCCGTAGCCGGCGATCCATTCGTTGATGGCGCGGTAGTAATCCTTGCGGGCGGCGTAGGGGCCGGTGGCAGCGAGGGCGGCGAAGGCGGCGACCCAGGTGCGCACTTCGTGGGTCGAGCGGCCGGCGGCCTTCGAGATCTCGTCGATCCGGAAGTCGTCCACCTCGGCGAGGCGGCGGCTCGTCAGCAGGTCGATGAAGGCCAGATCCCATTCTTCGTTGAGCGGGGTCTGGGCGCAGGCGTCGGTGCCGTAGATCTTGCCGGCGGCGACGGTGCGGGCCTGGCGGGCGGCGCGGGCTTCCGGGGTGGGGTTGCGGCCGGCGATCAGGAAGTTGGCGATCTCGTCCGGGGCGCCCGACAGCAGCGGCACGGGCGGCTCGTGGGAGAGGCCGCCGGTGCCGAGGATCAGCACGCGCTTGTTGAGGGTGGCGAGGAACTTGCCGACCGCCTCGCCCAGCTTGCGCACCCGGCGGTAGGGGCCGAAGGGCGGCGCCACCGAGTTGATGATGATGGGAATCACCGGGTAACGGGTGAGGCTGCCGGTGAGCTCTTCGAGGGTCTGGGTGCAGCCGTGGTCCACCTGCAGGCGGTGGGACAGGGCGATGTCCACGTCCTGATCGAGGATGAACTTGGTCATCTCCAGGGCCAGATCCCTGGGGATGGAGAGGGGGCCGGGGAGCGTTTGATAGTCGGCGACGGATTCGGCCGCGGTGGCGATCACGAACGGCGGCATCAGGTCGTAGAACAGGCCGTTGTAGTGGTCCGGCGCGAAGATCACGATCAGCTCGGGATCGAAGGCTTCCACTTCGGCGCGGGCCTGGGCCAGGACGGTGTCGACTTCACGGACGACGTCGGCGCCCGGGTCGTTCAGCCCGCGCAGCGGCGTGTGCGACAGGCATTTGAGTTTGATGGACATGCGTGCTCCTCAGCGTGTGGACCGGGCCGTGCGGCGCCGACAGGCGAGGGCGGAGAAGGCGGGCCGGGATGCGGCCTGCGCTTGCCTTGGGGCTGTCTCCACCCTGCGTCTTTTTTGTTGGTGAGGCGATTCTAGGGGGGTGGTCCACAGCCACAAAAAGCAAATGCAAAAGTGTGCACAATATGCACAACTTTGTTTTTGCTGGTTTTTGTGGTGGTGTGAGGTCGGCGCCCGGAGCGGGCTGGCCGGGTGCCCGGCCGGCATGGATCAAGGCGTGGCGGGGCTCGGGCGGCGTTTGGCGGGCTGCGGATGCAGCGGGGCGAGGTCAACGAAAAACGCCGTCGCCCGGAGCCGGGGGACGGCGTTTTACGCTGGGGCGGGCGTGGCCCGCGGGGCTCAGCCTCCGAGGGCCAGGGCGGCCAGCCAGCCGCCGGCGACCACGCCGGCCGGGAACAGCAGGCGCAGGCGCACCGGCAGGGGGCGGCTTTCGATGCCCCGGTAGAACAACTCGCCACCGACGATGCTGATGCCCAGCGCCACCAGCATGCCGATCGCGTTGACCATCGGGTGGGTCGGGAAGAGGGTGATGAAGGTGGCGTTCACCAGCAGGCACAGGGGGAAGTGCACCAGGAACACCGAGTACGAGATGCGCGCCAGACGGCTGACCGCGGCCGGCACCGGCATGGTGTAGAGGAAGCCGCTGCGGCCGGCGAGGCCCAGGAACAACATCACCGCGGTGGCCACCGCAATGCGCGGGCGGAAATCCACCGCCAGGGCAGTGACCGCCACCACCGTCAGCGCGGCCAGCCACAGGCCCGGGCGGGGCTGGCGGATGGCCCAGCCGGCGAGGATGCCGAGGCCGAAGCTGCCGAAGAAGTAGAACGCGGTCTCGTCCCAGAAGGCGTCGCGGTTGAAGCCGAAGAGCGCGGCGAGGGTCATCGCGGCGACAAGGGCCGGCGCCAGCGGGCGCAGGGCGGCAACGCGGCCGGGCAGCCACAGCAGCAGCACCGCGAGGGCGAACAGCTGGAAGTCGATGGCCACGTACCACACGCCGGCCGACAGGGCTTCCTGGTCGAGGAGGTCGTGCAGCAGCAGCACGTGGGCGAGGAGCTGGCCCAGATCGGGCACGTCGGAGATCGAGCGGTGCTCCATCCACACGCCGGCGAGCGCCGAGCAGGCGATGGCCAGCAGCAGCGCGCCGGAGTAGGGCACCACGAGGCGGGTGTAGCGCTGGATCAGCAGGTTGAGCGGCGCGGCGGACAGGGCCGCGGGGCCGAACTTGCCGGCGAACAGGAAGCCGGACACCACCAGGAAGACCTGCACGGCCATCCGGGCGTATTCGTCGAGGAAGCCGATGACGCCGGGCATCAGCGGCTTGGCGACGTCGGCCATGGGGCCGTAGAAGGCGAGGTGGTGCAGGACGATCAGCACGCAGGCGATGGCCTTGAGGGCATCGATGGCGGGCAGTCTTGAGGCGTCAGGGCGCATGATGGTCGCGCGTTCTCCGTGGGCGGGAATCGGGCGCTCGACGGGAGGCGGGTGGCCGCTGGGTTGATTTGCTGCAGCGCAGCAGTCGAGCGAAGCGGGCGATTATACGCGCGAGGCATCCGGACGGACATGAAATCGGTCCGGAGAAGTATTTGAAAATGTTATGGATCGTGCCCGAAGTGAGTCGTGAACGGCATCGCGCCGGCCGCGAGCCCTGGGGCCCGGGGCCGGCGCGATGCCGGTTTCTGTGAGGTGGGGGCCGCTCAGTAGCGGTTCTGGATTTCCTCGATGTAGCCGAGCATGCCGGTGCGGATGTTGGCGGCGTTGCCTTCGTCGGTGTCGATGTGCATCGCCAGCCGATAGGCCGGATTCACCCGCACCACCACGTCGCCGAAGATCAGCTCGCGCTCGCCTTCGACGCGCACGCGCACCACGTACTTGTCGCGCACCCGGAAGCGCAGGGCGTCTTCGGGCGACATGTGGATGTGGCGCTGGGCGCAGATCACACCGCGCTCGATGGTGGTGCTGCCGAACGGCCCTTCGAGGGTGATGCCCGGGGTGTTGGCGAGGTCGCCGGATTCGCGGATCGGCGGCTGGATGCCGACCTTGAACTGCTCGGTCATGGCGATCTCGACCTGGGTTTCCTTGCGGGTCGGGCCGAGGACGCGGACGTTGGCGATGCGGCCCTTGGGGCCGACGAGGTGCACCTTCTCGGCGCAGGCGAACTGGCCCGGCTGGGAGAGTTCGTGCTCCGGGGTGAGCTGGTGGCCGGGGCCGAAAAGCTTGTCCACGTCGGCCTGTGAAAGGTGCACGTGGTGGGCGGAGATCTCGATGGGGATCGGCGCTTCGGCCTGATCTTCGCGCATGGCCACCGACAGCGCATTGCGCTCGATGGCGCGCAGGGTTTCCCAGGCCACCAGACGTTCGTCGTCGTTGGTGATGACGAGGATGGTGACCGGCGAGTCGTCGGCGGAGATGATGGCGTAGTCGCCTACCCGGTCGAGGTTGCGGTTCTTCTCCTCGTCGAGGCGGATGCCCATGTAGCCGAGGCCCTGGCAGGCCAGGCTGCGCACCGCGGCGCTGGTCTCGCCCACGTCTCCGGTGAAGGCCAGCACGTCGATGCCACCCATCGCCGCCACGTAGGCGCCGATGTTCTTGCGCACCTGGTAGCAGAAGGCCTTGTGGGCCAGCAGGGCGCGGTGGTGGCCGTCGTTGGCGGCGGCTTCGATGTCGTGGATGTCGCTGGAGATGCCCGAGATGCCCTTCAGGCCGCTGTTGGTGTTGATCATCGCCGACAGGTCGTCGGCGGAGAGCTTGTTGTGCTCCATCAGGTGGATCATCACCGCCGGGTCGATGCTGCCGGAGCGGCTGGGCATGATGAGGCCGTCGGTCGGCGTCATGCCCATGGTGGTATCCACCGAGCGGCCGTGGTCGATGGCGCAAAGGGAGGCGCCGATCCCCAGGTGACAGGAGACGATCTCCAGCTCGCCCAGCGGGCGGTTCAGCACTTCGGCAGCCTTCAGCGACACGTAGCGGTGGGAGCTGCCGTGAAAGCCGTAGCGGCGGATGCCGTGCTGCTTGTAGAGCTCGTAGGGCAGGCCGTAGAGGTAGGCGTAGGGCGGCAGCGTCTGGTGGAAGGCAGTGTCGAACACGGCAACGTGGGGCACGCCGGGCAGCTGGCGCATGGCCTCGCGGATGCCTTCGACGTTCACCGGGTTGTGCAGCGGGGCGAACACCGACAGGGCCTCGATGTCGGCGATGACCGCCGGGGTGATCACCACCGAGCTGGCGAACTTGCTGCCGCCATGCACCACCCGGTGGCCGACGGCGGTGACGTCGTGGGGATGGAAGGCGAAGGCGTCGCCGAGCAGGCGGGTGGATTCCTCGATCACCCGGAACAGGTCGGTGAGCGGGAAGGGCGAGCGCTCGGCAGAGCGGACCTGGGTGCCCACGAACACGCGGACGCGCGAGATGGCCGGATCGGCGTTGTCGATGATGCCGTGGACGTCGGAGCCCAGATCGTGGGTGTCGTAGATGCCGAAGTGGATCTGGCTGATGCCCACGTTGAGGGCCAGCACCTTGCCCGGGGAGTCGGTGTGCAGCGACAGGGAGTACGGGTCGTCGGCCTTGGCGGGCTGGCCCGGCTGGCTGTTGAGCATGTCGGTCGACAGGGTGCGCACCCGGTCGAGGAGCTTGTGCGACAGGTAGGCGACGGCCTTGGAGTTGGTGAGGATGTGCAGGTTGAACACATCCTGCGGAATCAGCAGCACGAAGCAGCGGTTGCCCGCGATCACGTCGGCGGCGATGCGGTCGCCGGTGAGGGTGGACATCACCCCGAACACGTCGCCCGGGCCGAGCTGGCTGATGACGGTGCGGGTGCCGGTGTTGTCGGTGACGGAGATCTCGGCGTGGCCGGTGATCACGATGCCGATGTTGCGGGCCTCGTCGCCCGTCTCGAGCATCGCCTCGTTGCCTTCGTAGGTGGTCAGCCGGGACTGGCTGACGATGGTCTCGACCTTGTCGGCAGGGAAGCTGGCGAACAGGGGTACCTGTTCGAGGAAGAATTTCTTGAGGTCAACTTCGCTCATGATGATTCTCGCGGTGCGCGGGTGTTGATTCAGATCGGGAAAGCGTAGCACTTTTGTTGCGGTGCATCACTGCGTAGCATCCCTTATACGCCTCCTGTGCAACATTTGTGCGTGAAGTAAGGCCCGGGCAGTCCGTGCCGGATCGCTCAGCCGGCCTGGGGCGGCGGCGGCGGGTGGTCGGCGAGCTGCGCCTCGATGCGCGCGACGGCCTTCTGCAGTGCCGGCAGGTAGCGGCTGATGGCTTCCTTCAGGCTGACCGCCTTGTTGAGATAGACGATGTTGATCGCGCCCACCGGGCGGCCGGCGTGCCTCACCGGCTGGGCGATGGCGCCGATCTTGCGGTGGGACGTCCATTCTCCGTCGTTGCTGGCGTAGCCGGCGTCGCGGGTGCGGGCGATGATGTTGGCCACGAAGCGGTCGTCGGCGGCGAGCCTGGCCTGGTCGTCGTTGCCGCCCCGGGCGATGTGCAGGATCTGCTCCCGCTGCTCGTCGGGGCAGTAGGCCAGAAAGGCCCGGCCGGCGGCGGTGAGGAGGGTCGGCATGGTCTGGCCGACCATCGCCCGGTGGAAGGACAGCGGGCTGAAGCGGTGGGTGGATTCGCGGATGATCATCGTCGCGCCCTGGGGGGTGACGAGATCGGACGGCCACACCACGGTTTGCAGCAGCTCGCCCAGCGCCGGGGCGGCGATGGAGGCGATCCAGTCCTCGTCGCGGAAGCCTTCGGAGAGCGAGCGCACGTGCAGCGCCAGCACGTAGCGGTCGTCGGAGCGGCTGCGCCGCACGTAGCCTTCGGCGATCAGGGTCTCGAGCAGCCGGCGCACCGTGGTGCGATGCAGGCCGGTGGCTTCGGAGAGCTGGGCGAGGGTCGATCGACCGCCTTCCTGGGTGTTCAGGGCCTTCAGCAGATCGAGCCCGCGGGTGAGGCCGCGAACCACGGCGTATTCGGCACCGCCATCCTTGCGCATCGTCGAAAGCCCCTGTCAAATCAATATTGTGCAACAAGTGGACGTTTTGTTTTGATTGTTTGAGCCAATAAACCGGCTTCCTATAATCAATTACGCTGATCAAGGCATAAAAGAAGATAAGGCCATTCTGCCGCCTACGCCTTGCAGTCTGGCAACGCACATCACAAGAGCCGAAGAGCCACTTCTCGAGGAGACAATAATGACCAAACTCAAAAACCTGTTCGCGCTGACCGTCGGCGCCCTGGCCGCCATGCCTGCCCTGGCCGACATCAACGTGGGCGTCGTCGCCTCGATGACCGGCCCGGCCGCCGCCCTCGGCGCCGAAACCCGCAAGGCGGTGTCGATGTTCCCGACCACCGTCGGCGGCGAGAAGATCAATTTCATCCTGCTCGACGACACCACCGACCCCACCGCCGCCGTCAAGAACGTGCGCAAGCTGATCAGCGAGGACAAGGTGGACGCCATCCTCGGCCCCAACCTCATCAGCACCGCCACCGCCATGGCCGACGTGGCCAACACCGAGAAGGTGCCGATGATCTCCGTCGCCCCGCTGGATGTCTCCGGCGACAAGCGCGCCTTCGTGTTCCGCTCCGAGCCCTCCGCCGACCTGATGGTCCAGCGTATCGTCAATGACATGGTGGCGAGTGACGTGAAGACCGTCGGCTTCATCGGCTTCTCGGATTCGTGGGGCGAGCTCCTCCACAAGGCGCTCACCAAGGCCGCCGACAGCAAGATCAACATCGTCGCCTCCGAGCGCTACGGCCGCGCCGACCCGAGCGTGCAGGCCCAGGTGCTGAAGATCATCAGCGCCAAGCCCGATGCGGTTTTCGTCGGCGCCTCCGGCACCCCCGCCGCGATGCCCCAGATCACCCTGCGCGAGCGCGGCTTCAAGGGCCGCATCTACCAATCCCACGGCGT
>NZ_CALAYQ010000019.1:0-11913 GCF_937894855.1 uncultured Zoogloea sp. | reverse complement strand
CCCAGCCCCAGTTGCCGGTGAGCTTGTGGAACCACTCGAGCACCCAGAACAGCGGCGCGGCGATGATGGTCAGCCAGCCGTAGTCCACCACCAGGTCGAAGCCCTTGGCGAACTTCTCGAGGCGGGTCTGTTCCTGCGGGCCGGCGTACAGCGGCACTTCGAGCTTGGCGGTCTGGCCCGGGGCGATGGCGGCCACGGGCAGGATCACGCCGGCGGAGTACAGATCGGAACTGACCTGATTGGCGAAGAACTCGCGCTCGCCCGAAGCGGGCGCCCAGCCGGCGACGAAGTAGTGCTGAACCATTGCGGCCCAGCCATCGGCAGACTTGGTGACGAACTTGGCCTTCTTGGCGGCGACGTCCTCGAAGCTGACCTTCTGGTACTTCTCGGCTTCGGTGTAGAACGCCGGGCCGGTGAAGGTCTGCACGCCGAAGCCGCCGGGCTGCTCGGCCGGCTTGCCGTCACGGGTGAACTGGAAGTAGGCGTGGGGCGCGATGGGCGCGCCGCTGCCGTTGGTGATCTCGTAGCTCACCTCGGCCTGGTAGCTGCCCCGGTGGAAGGTGATCAGTTTGGCGACCTTGATGCCGTCGGCGGTGGCCGGGGCGTCGAGGCGCAGGGTGACCGCGTCCTGGCCGTCCTTCAGCTCAAGGTTCTGGGCGCCGAGGCTGAAGAGGGTCTTGTGGGTGGGCAGGCCGTTGCCGATCAGGCCGGTCTGGGCGGCGTAGTTGTGCTTCTCGCCGTTGTCGAAGAGCACGTAGTTGCGGCTGCGGTCTTCGGTGGCCTTGTGCTGGGTGAGCTCGAGCCGGACGATGTCGCCGCCCTGGGCCGAGATCTCGGCGACCAGGATGTCGGTGCGGACGACGGCCTTCGGTGCTGCCGCGGCGGCGGGCGTCGCGGCAGGCTGACCCGGCACCGCGGCGGCTGCGCCGGCGGTAGCCGATGGCGTCGGAGTCGGCACGCCGGCCGTCTGGCTGGCGGCGGGGGCTTCCACCTTGGGATGGTTGTGCTTCTGCCAGCCGTCCCACAGCATGACCAGGGAGAAGGAGAAGACGAGAAGGAGGATCAGGCGACGGTTATCCATCGGAGTATGAGTCAGGAAGGGTTGGGCGGAGAGCGGTGGCGGGGCTCAGGGTACGGGATCGTAGCCGCCGCCACTGAACGGATGGCAGCGGCACACACGTCGTGTCGCCAGCCAGCCGCCCTTGAGCGCGCCGTGGCGTTCGACGGCCTCGAGGGCGTATTCGGAGCAGGACGGCACGAAGCGGCAGTTGCGTCCGAGCATCGGGCTGACGGCGTAACGATAGCAGCGCAGCAGGGCGAGGAGGACGGCTTTCACGGCGCTGCCTTCATTTGCGGGGCAGGCGCCCCAGCAGACCGATCATCTCGTCGCGCATCGCACGCCTCGTCACGTTGTCGAGCTTGGCCGACAATCGTAACACCAGATCGTAGGGCGGCAAGCTTGCACGGGCGTGACGGAACACGTCGCGCCCGATGCGCTTGACGAGATTGCGCTGGACCGCCCGTTTGGCAAGCTTCTTTGCGACGACCAGGCCAAGGCGCGGCGTCCCGTCCGGGTTTGGACAGTAGTGCAGCGCGAAGTGGGAACCGCGAAGCACCCGCCGAAAAGCAAAAACGGATGAAAATTCATCCGTTTTGTGCAGTCGCAATGACGTGTCGAAGCCGAATCCTGCCGGGTTTGAATCTTCCGCTGCCGCATGGTTGCAGGCGGTGGAAGCTGCCGCGGTGGCCAGGCTTGCCTCGGCGGCCTTAGACGGCGAGACGATGACGGCCCTTGGCGCGACGAGCGGCGATGACCTTGCGACCGCCACGGGTGGCCATGCGGACCAGGAAGCCGTGGGTGCGCTTGCGACGGACGACGGACGGTTGGTAGGTGCGTTTCATTTTACGTGCCCGAAAGTTGAGTCAAACGCGTAATTTCATACGTTAACCCTCTGTTTGTCAAGTAGGTTTTACAGGGCCTTGTCTGGGGTGGGCTGCGGAGGGTTGTTTTGCGGGCCTGCAAGCTGTGGATAACTTTTCTGTCCACAGGTACAATACGCGTTTGGCCCGGCGACTTTGCGCGCTGCTGTGGCCGGCTCCGGAAACCACCCGGGGTTCCACCAAGAACGAGAAACGGCGCGCATCCTGCCGTCGAACCAGTCCACCCGTACATCGTGTCAGAAGCCTCATCACAGTCCCAGTGCGCCGCGTTCTGGACGCATTGCCTGAGCTGCCTGGAGCAGGAGTTGCCTGCCCAGCAGTTCAAGACCTGGATACTTCCCCTGCGCGTTGAAGAACTGCAAGGCGAGGACCTGGCCGGCGTGCGTCTGGTCGCCCCGTCCAACTTCCATCGCCAGTGGCTGCGTGATCGCTACCTGCGGCGCATCGAGGAGCTGGGCGAAGAATACTTCGGCGGTATCCCGACGATCGAGGTTGGCCTTGCGCCGGCCGGCGGTCCGCGCCGTGCAGCGCCGCCACCTCCGTCGATGGCGTCGAGCGCAGCGCCGTCCGCACCCGCTGCGGCGCCGATGGCTGCTGCTGCCCCCGCCGCGCCTGCGCCGGTCGCCCGCCCGGTGATGCCCGAAGCGCCGGTGAGCATCGAGGCGGCCAATTACGACAAGTCCCGCCTCAACCCCGATTTCACCTTCGACACCCTCGTCACCGGCCGTGCGAACGATCTGGCCCGTGCGGCGGCACTGCAGGTCGCCCAGAACCCGGGCGTCTCGTACAACCCGCTGTTCATCTATGGCGGCGTGGGCCTTGGCAAGACCCACTTGATCCACGCCCTGGGCAACTACGTCTTCAAGCACGACCCGCGCAAGGTGATCCGCTACGTGCACGCCGAGGACTACTACGCCGACGTGGTGCGCGCCTATCAGCAAAAATCCTTCGACGTCTTCAAGCGCTATTACCGCTCGCTGGACGTGCTGATCATCGACGACATCCAGTTCTTCAATAACAAGAACCGGACGCAGGAAGAGTTCTTCCACGCCTTCAACGCCCTCACCGAGGCCAAGAAGCAGATCATCATCACCAGCGACACCTACCCGAAGGACGTTCAGGGCCTCGAGGATCGCCTGATCTCCCGCTTCGACTGGGGCCTGACGGTGCAGATCGAGCCGCCCGAGCTCGAGATGCGGGTCGCCATCCTTAAAAAGAAGGCCGAGGTCGAGCGCATCCAGCTCGACGACGACGTGGCCTTCCTGATCGCCAAGAACCTGCGCTCCAACGTGCGCGAGCTCGAGGGCGCGCTTAAAAAGGTGCTCGCCTTCGCCCGCTTCCACGGCCGCGAGGTGACGCTCGAAGTGGCCAAGGAGGCCCTGAAGGATCTCCTCAACGCCCACAACCGCCAGCTCACCGCCGAGTTCATCCAGAAGACGGTCGCCGACTACTACAAGATCAAGGTCGCCGACATGCACTCGAAGAAGCGCACCCGCGTGATCGCCCGGCCGCGCCAGGTGGCGATGTTCCTCGCCAAGGATCTGACGCCCATGAGCCTGCCGGCCATCGGCGAAGCCTTCGGCGGCCGCGACCACACCACGGTGCTGCACGCCTGCCGAACCATCGCCGAGCTGCGCCTGTCCGATACCCAGCTCAACCACGACCTGCACGTGCTCACCCAGGTGCTGCGTGGCTGAAACCTGAATTCGCCATGATTGAGATGCCGGCCCGCCTAACCTCCCCGGCCCTGAACAACGATACGGAGACCTGACCACATGCTGCTCTTCACCGCGCCCCGCGATGCCCTCCTCGTCCCGCTGCAATCGGTGTCCGGCATCGTCGAAAAACGCCACACCCTGCCCATCCTCTCGAACGTCCTCATCGAGAAGAAGGGTGACGCGCTGACCCTGCTGGTCACCGACATCGAAATCCAGATCCGCAACAGCACCACCGCCGCCCTCGGCACCGACGACGTGGCCATCACCGTCGGCGCCCGCAAGCTGCAGGACATCCTGCGCGCGCTGCCCGACACCGCCGACGTCAGCCTCACCCTCGACGACAAGCGCATCACCCTCAAGGCCGGCAAGAGCCGCTTCCAGCTCCAGACCCTGCCCGCCGCCGATTACCCGCGCCTGTCCCCGCCCGAAGGCGAAGGCATCAGCTTCACCACCACGCAAAAAGCCTTCAAGAAGCAGCTCGCGCTGGTGCAGTACGCCATGGCCCAGCAGGACATCCGCTACTACCTCAACGGCCTCTTGCTGGTGGTCGCCGGCAACCTGCTGCGGATGGTCGCCACCGATGGTCACCGTCTGGCTTACGCGGCGTCCCCGCTGGTGGGCGACTACGCCCGCACCGACGTGATCCTGCCCCGTAAAACCGTCGTCGAACTGGCCCGTCAGCTGGCCGATTCCGACGATCCCCTCGAAGTCACCCTGGTGGGCAACCAGATCGTCTTCCGCTTCGGCAACATCGAGCTCATCTCCAAGCTCATCGACGGCAAGTTCCCCGACTACGAGCGCGTCATCCCCCAAGGCCACCCCAAGCTGGTCAAGGCCAGCCGCCTGGCCCTGCTGCAGGCCCTGCAACGCGCGGCGATCCTCACCAACGAGAAGTTCCGCGGCGTGCGCCTGATGCTCTCAGAAGGCAGCCTCAAGCTGGTGTCCACCAACGCCGAGCAGGAAGAAGCCCAGGAAGAACTCGAAGTCGATTACAGCGGCGATTCGCTGGACATCGGCTTCAACGTCACCTATCTCCTCGACGTGCTCACCAACGTTTCCGCCAACGAGATCGAGATCCGCTTCAACGATGGCAACGCCAGCGCCCTCTTTGGCCTCGCCGACAACGCCGACTTCAAGTACGTCGTGATGCCGATGCGGATCTGATCCACCGCCTGCTGTCTGTCTGCCAGGCCCCGCGAGGGGCCGTCCAAGCTGTACCTGAAGAACCGAGAACACCATGTCCGATACGCAACAACCCGCCGCCGCCGACAACTACGACGAATCCAGCATCCAGCAGCTCGAAGGGCTGGAGGCCGTACGCAAGCGGCCCGGGATGTACATCGGCGATACCTCCGACGGCACCGGCCTGCACCACATGGTCTTCGAAGTGGTGGATAACGCCATCGACGAAGCCCTCGCCGGCCACTGCGACGACATCGTGATCACCATCCACGCCGACAACTCCATCTCGGTCACCGACAACGGCCGCGGCATCCCGGTCGGCGTCAAGATGGACGACAAGCACGAACCCAAGCGCTCCGCCGCCGAAATCGTGATGTGCGTGCTCCACGCCGGCGGCAAGTTCAACCAGAACAGCTACAAGGTCTCCGGTGGCCTGCACGGCGTGGGCGTCTCGTGCGTCAACGCGCTCTCCAAGTGGCTGCGCCTCACCGTGTCCCGCGACGGCCACAAGCACTTCATGGAGTTCAACCGCGGCCACGCCGTGGATCGCGTCATCGAAGTCGTCGACGGCATCGAGACCAGCCCCCTCAAGGTCCTCGGCGAAACCAGCAAGCGCGGCACCAAGGTGCACTACCTCGCCGACGAAGAGATCTTCGGCACCGTCGAATACCACTACGAAATCCTCGCCAAGCGCCTGCGCGAGCTGTCCTTCCTCAACAACGGCGTCAAGATCCGCCTGGTGGACCAGCGCAACGGCAAGGAAGAGGATTTCGCCTTCGCGGGCGGCGTCTCCGGCTTCGTGGATTACATCAACCGCGCCAAGTCGGTGCTCCACCCCACCGTCTTCCACTCCAGCGGCGAATCCATCCAGAACGGCGTGCCCATCACCGTCGAAGTGGCCATGCAGTGGAACGACAGCTACGCCGAACAGGTGCTGTGCTTCACCAACAACATCCCGCAGGCGGATGGCGGCACCCACCTCACCGGCCTGCGCGCCGCGATGACCCGCGTCATCAACAAGTACATCGAAGAAAACGAGATCGCCAAGAAGGCCAAGGTGGATATCTCCGGCGACGACATGCGCGAAGGCCTCGCCTGCGTGCTCTCCGTCAAGATGCCCGACCCCAAGTTTGCCTCCCAGACCAAGATGAAGCTGGTCTCTGGCGAAGCCCGCCCGGCGGTTGAAGAAGTCGTCGCGCAGAAGCTCGCCGACTTCCTCCTCGAGCGCCCCATCGACGCCAAAACCATCTGCGGCAAGATCGTCGAAGCCTCCCGCGCCCGCGAAGCCGCCCGCCGCGCCCGCGAGATGACCCGCCGCAAGGGCGTGCTCGACGGCGTCGGCCTGCCCGGCAAGCTCGCCGACTGCCAGGAAAAAGACCCCGCCCTGTGCGAGATCTACATTGTCGAGGGTGACTCCGCAGGCGGCTCCGCCAAGCAGGGCCGCGACCGCAAGTTCCAGGCGATCCTCCCGCTGCGCGGCAAGGTGCTCAACGTCGAGCGCGCCCGTTTCGACAAGCTCATCAGCTCCGAGCAGATCACCACCCTCATCACCGCGCTTGGCACCAGCATCGGCGCCGACGACTTCAAGCCCGAAAAGCTCCGCTACCACCGCATCATCCTGATGACCGACGCGGACGTGGACGGCGCGCACATCCGCACCCTGCTGCTCACCTTCTTCTACCGCCAGATGCGCGAGCTCGTCGAGCGCGGCCACATCTACATCGCCCAACCGCCGCTCTACAAGATCAAGCACGGCAAGAACGAGATGTACATCAAGGACGACAACGAGCTCAACGCCCACCTGCTCAAGCTCGGCCTTGAAGGCGCCGCCCTCACCCCGCGTGAAGGCGCCGAGCCGATCCGCGACGAAGCCCTCGCCGGCCTCGCCCGCACCTACCTGCTCGCCGAAGGCGTGATCCGCCGCCTCGCCGACTGGATCGACTCCGACGTCCTCCACGCCCTGCTCGCCACCGACCTGCCCCTGTCGGTCGACGACGAAGCCGCCACCCGCGACTCCGCCGCCCGCCTGCAGGCCGCCGTCGGCACCGACATCACCATCGAGGCCAACTACAACGAAGCCACCGAAGCCTGGACGCTGGATCTGGCCCGCATGCACCACGGCAACCGCAAGGTCAGCCAGATCGACGGCGACTTCCTGCGCTCCGGCGACTACCGCACCATCCGCCAGGCCACCGAATCCATCTCCGGACTCATCGGCCCGGGCGCCATCATGCGCCGCGGCGAGAAGCAGCAAGTCGTCGCCAGCTTCGCCGACGCCATCAGCTGGATGCTCTCCGAAGTCGAACGCGGCATCTCCAAGCAGCGCTACAAAGGTCTCGGCGAAATGAACCCCGAGCAGCTCTGGGAAACCACCATGGACCCGGCCGTCCGCCGCCTGCTCAAGGTCCAGATCGACGACGCCATCGCCGCCGACGAAATCTTCGCCACCCTCATGGGCGACAACGTCGAACCCCGCCGCGCGTTCATCGAAGAAAACGCGCTGTATGCGCGGAATCTGGATGTGTGAGACTGGTTGTGCCTGAACGCAGCGACAGTAGACAGGCAACGGCAATGATGAAAAAAGCTCCCGATGGGAGCTTTTTTCATGGGGGCGTGGTCGTGTGGCTGGGGTGTCGCCAGCCGTGGCGATCATTAAGCAGGCGCTACCTCACACAGGCTCGATATTCAGCTTTCGACCCACAGCGGTTAATCGCATTGGCAGTCTGAGTGGACGCTCCCCAGCAGAAATCTGCCTCGGATATACTCTGACGCTCGCGCTCCACACGTTGGTCAGACTGCAAACCACGCCTGCCTTAAAGCCTACGGTTGAGGTTTCAGCTTGGACAGCGTGGGCAAGAACAAAAAGGGAAACCAATGCTTGAGTCTATTCACTTCAAGAACGTGGGGGCAGCGCCGGAGATGAAGATGGATCTCTCGGCTCGGTTGAACCTTATCACTGGGAACAATGGTCTCGGAAAAAGCTTTCTGCTTGACGTAGCTTGGTGGGCACTTACGCGCACGTGGGCTCGGGAAATGGTGGTACCCAGGCCCGGCCTAGTCGCAGAGATCACCTATAAGTACACCAAGAAGACCAAACCTTCATACAGTTTCACGAGCAAGTACGAGGCGGATCGCGTCCGGTGGACCGTGAAGGCAAGCCGTCCTCCAATTCCGGGGCTGATCCTTTATGCCCAGGTCGATGGCGGCTTCTCAGTATGGGATCCGATGCGGAATTACTGGACCGAAGACGCGCCAGACCGCCCCAACGCCTTCCTTTTCACACCGGATCAAGTCTGGAAGGGGAACGAGCATTGTAAAGGTGTTATTGAAGATTGGCTGCTTTGGCAAGCTGGGAACGATCGCAAATTCAAGCTGTTAACGCAGGTGCTCGACACTCTATCGCCTTCGGCGAACGAAAAAATAGTGCCGGGGGAACCACGCGAGATCACGATTAAGGATAAAGGGCCAACGCCCACTCTGAGAATGCCGTATGGCGAAGACGTGCCGCTCAACCACGCGTCCTCCGGGATGCGCCGGATTATTGCCCTAGCCTACCTATTGACGTGGGCATGGCATCGACACGAAGAGGCGGCAAAGCTGCGTAGGGAGGAGCCTGCCCGTGAGATCGTCTTCCTAATTGATGAGATCGAAGGCCATCTCCATCCTCAATGGCAGCGTCGCGTCGTACCCTCTCTGCTGCGGGTCATGGACGTACTCACCGGCAAACATAGAACGAAGACTCAACTCATCGCCGCAACGCACTCCCCACTCGTGCTCGCGTCAGTCGAGCCTCTATTCGATGCCAAACAGGACTCGTGGTTCGACCTCGATCTGGAACAGAGGAATGTGATTCTTCGTAAGCGGGAGTATTGCCGCCGTGGCGAGATCGATAACTGGCTGACGAGCCCGGCCTTTGATCTGAAAGAGCCTCGCGGTTCGGTCGAGGCCGAGGAGGCTATTCAGGCGGCATTGGCCCTCGTTCGCCAGGGGGCGCCAGACAAGGCAGATATCGACCGCGTCAATAGACTGCTGCAGTCGGTACTCGGCGATACCGATAGGTTCTGGGTACGTTGGACCTCTTTCCGGGACACCCACAACGAGCGCGCTGGCACAAAGAAATGATACCTGTTGCCCGGGCAAGGAAACCCAAAGCGTTCGACGAGAAGGTCCGCAAACCCGGCCTGCGTGCGATCTCGGAAATGGCAGGCAAGCCGTCCCCTTTTCCTCGAACGGCAGGGAAGCCCTACAAGCAGATCGTTCAACGTAAAGCGGATATTCCGGCATCGGCGTTTCCTACATACTGGACCGAGGCTCTCGACGACCTAATGTCCGCATATGGCGAGATATGTTCGTATTCATGCTTCAGAATCCATCCTGTCACTGGCGCCCGTTCTGCCGACCACTTTGCCCCCAAATCGCAGCACTGGCGCGCCGTGTATGAATGGTCGAACTACCGGCTTTGCTGCAGCCGCATGAATTCCCGGAAGAACGATTTTGGCGAGGTACTCGACCCATTTAAGGTGGGTAAAGGGTGGTTCGAGCTAGAGCTTGTGGGCTTCCAGGTCATTCCCGGTAACTTGGTGAAAGCCACCCCGATCGAACAGCAGGTTAATGACACTATTGAGCGGCTTGGCCTCAATGACTTTTGTCGCGAACGCGCTGAAGACGCCGAGCGTTACTGGGCTGGCGACTATTCATTGAAGGTCTTGAAGAAGGATTCTCCCTTTGTCGCATATGAGCTCTGGCGTCAAAACAGGCTCAATATTGGAGACTCTTGGTGACGCTAGCGCTTTATGACTTTCTAGCTCAGAGGCCGGTCCAAGTTTGCCCGTAAGGGACTGCAACGAGTCTAGAGCTGTCACTCAGTGCAGTATCGTAGAGGACGATTTCTGGCCGATTACCGTCATATTACCGTCCTTCTAGCGCAATAGAATGATCGTCATCTCCATCCCGACGTCCTGATCCCGCTCTCCAACATCTCCCGGTTCTCCGTCCTTCCCCCGCCCGTCGTCACCCAGCAATGGCCTTCCACGGCTACCCCGAACCTCACGCTCCGGGGTAGCTTCCCAGGCCCTGGTCATCCTCCTCAATCACCAACCATTTGACATTACCTGTCCATGCATCCAAACTTCGCCCCGCACAAAGTGTGCAAACGACATACACACATAACATCATTGAGGATCGGGAAATGAGTCAGAACGTGGTTTCGCTGGTTTTGTCGGCCGAGCAGCTGGATCAGGCGCGCAAGGCCTTGGGGATGCTGGAGCAGAGTCTGGTGGATCTGATTTCCCTGTCCGTCGAGCAGCGTCAGGAGCTGCGCAAGATGGGGCCGAAATCCGAGATGTTTGCGCGCAAGGCCCACGAGGTGGTGCTGCAGAACCCGGACAGCATGCCCCGCTCCTTCGACATCGAAGCGTTCACCGAGGACCTGCTGGCGCTGGATCAATTGCGGCCCTTGTTCCTGCGGATCACTGCACTGGCGCGGCGGGCGGAGGATACGGAGATGGCCTTGGGGAGCGATATCTACAAGGCGACGCTGGATGCTTACCGGTTTGCCAAGGCGGCGGGCAAGGGGGCGGCGCTGGATGAGCTTTCAGAGCAGGCGGCGGTGCGTTTTGCAGGCCAGGGCAAGCGCAAAGGGGGGAGCGGCGGCACCCAGTCGTAATGAATGGCGGGTGGATGGGGGTGGTCCCGGTGGGGACACTGAATGGTTCGAGCCTGTCCGAATTTTTGTGTTTGAGGCATAACATCAGACCCGGAGGGAATGGTTATGCCAAGGAAGAAACAGAAGTTACCGCTGCCGCCTGTAGCCGTGTTGCCGGAAGGTGCGCAGCAGTGGCTCGATCAGGTGGTGACGGGCCCGATGACGGCGGGGGCGGTCGAGGGCGTGATGCGCGGGATCAAGAAAGCTTTGATCGAGCGGGCGCTTCAGGCCGAGCTGAGCCATCACCTGGGCTACGCCGAAGGCGAGGCGAAGCCCGAGGAGCTCGACAACCAGCGTAACGGCACGAGCGGCAAGACGGTGCTGACCGACGACGGGCCGCTACGCATCGACATCCCGCGGGACCGGGCCGGGCAGTTCGCGCCGCAGCTGATCGGCAAGCACGAACGGCGCTTCACCGGCTTCGACGACAAGATCATCGCCATGTACGCCCGCGGGATGAGCGTGCGCGAGATCCAGGCGTTTCTGCTGCAGATGTACAACACGGAAGTGTCGCCGGACTTCATCAGCCAGGTCACCGCCGCGGTGATGGATGAAGTCCTGCAATGGCAGAGCCGGCCCCTGGAGGCAGTGTATCCGGTGGTGTTCTTCGACGCGCTGCGGGTCAAGATCCGCGAAGATGCGGTGGTGCGCAGCAAGGCGGTGTTCCTGGCGCTCGGGGTGCGGGCCGACGGCAGCCGGGAGATCCTCGGGCTGTGGATCGAGCAGACCGAAGGGGCGAAGTTCTGGCTGAAGGTCTTCAACGACCTGAAGCTGCGCGGCTGTGAGGACATCCTGATTGCTGTTACCGACGGTCTGAAAGGCATGGCCGAGGCACTCGAAGCGGTATATCCGCACACGACGCTGCAGACCTGCATCGTGCATCTGCTGCGCAACAGCCTGGGCTACGCGAGCGCCAGGGACCGCAAGGGGCTCGCCGATGCCCTCAAGCCGATCTACCAGGCGGTCAGCGCCGAGGCGGCCGAGGCGGCGCTGGAGGCGTTTGCAGAAGGAGAATGGGGGCAGCGCTTCCCGACCATCACGCTATCGTGGCGACGGGCGTGGGCGCAGGTGATCCCGTTCTTTGCCTTTCCGCCGGAGGTGCGCCGGGTGATCTACACGACCAATGCCATCGAGAGTCTGAACGCGCGGGTACGCAAAATCATCAAGACGCGGGGCCACTTCCCGACGGACGAGGCGGCAACCAAACTGATCTGGCTGGCGCTGCGCAACATCACGGCCGAATGGAAGAAACCAATGCTGAACTGGAAGCCGGCGATGAACCAATTTGCCATCCTCTACACCGATCGCTTCATCCCCGCGATGGCACGCTGAGACGACACTTCCTGCCCGACCACCACAAGGCAGGAA
>NZ_CALAYQ010000018.1:0-34185 GCF_937894855.1 uncultured Zoogloea sp. | reverse complement strand
CGTCGGCGAAGATGGCGCCGAAGATGCCGGTGAGGATCACGAACACCGCGGTGAGCGAGGCGAGCCCGCCCAGGCGCTCGGCAATGCCCATGGCGATCGGGGTGGTGACCGATTTGGGCGCCAGCGAGATCACCGTGGGCGTGCTCGCCCCTAGCAGCGCGCCGATGCCGTAGGCCGACAGGCCGGCAACCAGCGAGCCGACCACCAGGGCGATCAGCAGCGGGCCGCTCATCTCCATCAGCCGCTTGAGCTGGCCGTGGAGCGGCACGGCGAGGGCGACGGTGGTGGGGCCGAGCAGGAAGTGCACGAACTGGGCGCCGTCGAAATAGCGCTGGTAGGGCGTGCCGGTGGCGAGCAGCAGGCTCACCAGCACGGCCACCGAAATGAGCACCGGATTGACCGCCGGATGCCCGCCCGCCTTGCGGTGGAGCAGGATCGCCAGCATGTACACCGCCAGGGTGAGGGTCAGCCACAGGAGCGGCTGGGCCGAGAGGTAAACCCAGATCTCGGTCATGCTTTCGGTGTTCATCGGGTACCTCCGTTCGCGCGCTTGCGGGTCAGGTAGTGCAGCGTGAGCCCGGTGGCGGCAAGTCCGAGGATCGTGCTGGCGACCAACGCAATGGCGATGGGCCAGGCCTCGTCGGCCAGCCGGCTGGCGTGGAGCATCACGCCTGTGCCTGCCGGCACGAAGAGCAGCGAGAGGTTCTGCAGCAGGCCGCCGGCGGTTGTGCGCAGGTGTTCATCGGGGCCGCGCCGGGCGATGAGGTACACCATCAGCAGGGCCATTCCCAGCACGGGGCCGGGTACTGGCAGATGCAGGGCGACCCGCAGGGTCTCGCCGGCAAGCTGGAAGGCGAGGAGGAGGGCAAAGGCGGCGATCATGAAGGTGCCTTTCTTGAAACGATGCGGAGGAACAGGGCGCCATTATCCGGAAGCGGCGGGTGCGGTGCAGCAATCGTCGGTGTGCGTGCCGATTTTGCACCTGTTGCAGGGCGTGGGAGTTCCGTTGGCAGCGGGTGTCGTTGCCGATGGGCCGGCCGAAAATGAAAAAGGGCCGCGATGAACGCGGCCCTTCGATGTCACCGGAACAGCAGACTTACTTCTTGGAAGCCTTGGCAGATGCGCTGCGGGCAGCCTGCATGAAGTTGTCGAAGCGGTTTTCGGCCACCGCGAACCACTGGAGCTGGTCGTCGCGGAATTTCTTCCAGGAGTCGTAGATTTTCTTGAACTTGGCGTTCTTGGCGGCGGTTTCCTCGTAGAGCTCGTTGGCAGCCTTGTAGGCGGCGGCCATGACCTCGTTGGGGAAGGGGCGCAGCTGGGTGCCGGAACCGACGAGCTGCTTCAGCGCGTTGGGGTTCTTGGAGTCGTAGCGGGCCTGCATTTCGGCGTGGGCGTAGAGGCAGGCGTCTTCCAGGATGGTCTGGTATTCCTTCGGCAGGGAGGCCCACTGCTTCTGGTTCACGTACATGGCGATCTGCGGGCCGCCTTCCCAGAAACCCGGGTAGTAGTAGTACTTGGCGACCTTGTTGAAGCCGAGCTTCTGGTCATCGTACGGGCCGATCCATTCGGCGGCGTCGATGGTGCCTTTTTCGAGGGCCGGGTAGATGTCGCCACCGGGGATCTGCTGGGGCACCACGCCGAGCTTGGCGAGCACCTGACCGGCGAAGCCGCCGCAGCGGAACTTGAGGCCGTTGAGATCCTGGACCGTCTTGATCTCCTTGCGGAACCAGCCGCCCATCTGGGCGCCCGTGTTGCCACAGGGGATGTTGTAGATGTTGTATTCCTTGAAGAACTCACGGAACAGCTCGAGGCCGCCACCGTCCATCATCCAGGCCGTCTGCTGGCGGCTGTTGAGGCCGAAGGGCACGGCGGTTTCGAAGGCGAACGTGGGATCCTTGCCAATGAAATAGTAGGAGCAGGTGTGGCCGCATTCGACGGTGCCATCCTTGACGGCGTCGAGCACGCCCGGGCCCGGAACGATTTCACCGGCCGCGAAAACCTGGATCTGGAACTTGCCGCCAGTGGCAGCGGCAACCCGCTTGGCGACGACGTCAGCGCCGCCGAAGATGGTGTCGAGACTCTTCGGGAAGCTCGAGGCGAGACGCCACTTGATGGTCGGCAGGTCGGCCGAGAGGGCGGGAGCAGCTACTGCACCGGCCGCGACACCTACGCTGGCCTTCTTCAGAAATGAACGACGTTCCACGTTGTCTCCTTTTTTGAATTGCTACATGGGTGCTCTGATTATTCATGAGCCCTATCGGGCGAGACAGTACGGAAAACCCTATGCTGCCCCGCCGCAAAAAACCGGTCTCACGAATGATGTCCGGCGCCGGAAAAACCCCGCGCCGGATGGTGCCGCAAAGGATGTCACTTCTTGCCCGGAATGGTGCCGTGGCGCGTGGCCTGCATGAAGTTGTCGAAGCGATTTTCGGCCACCGCGAACCACTGGAGCTGGTCGTCGCGGAATTTCTTCCAGTGGTCGTAGATTTTCTTGAACTTCGCATTCTTGGCCGCGGTTTCCTCGTAGAGCTCGTAGGTGACCTTGTAGGCGGCGGCCATCACGTCATTCGGGAAGGGACGCAGCTGGGTGCCGGAGGCGAGGAGCTGCTTGAGCGCGTGGGGATTGCGCGCGTCGTAGCGGGCCTGCATCTCGGCGTTGGCGAAGGCGCAGGCGTCCTCGAGGATGGCCTGGTATTCCTTCGGCAGTTCGGCGAACTTCTTGGCGTTGACGTACAGCGACAGCTGGGCGCCGCCTTCCCAGAAGCCCGGGTAGTAGTAGTACTTGGCCACCTTGGAAAAGCCCAGCTTGAGGTCGTCGTAGGGGGCGACCCACTCGGCGGCGTCGATGGTGCCTTTTTCGAGGGACGGGTAGATGTCGGCCGGCGGGATCTGCTGGGGCACCACGCCGAGCCTGGCGAGCACCTGGCCGGCAAAGCCGCCGATGCGGAACTTGAGTCCCTTGAGGTCCTCGATCGACTTGATCTCCTTGCGGAACCAGCCGCCCATCTGGGTGCCGGTGTTGCCGCAGGGGATGTTGTAGATGTTGTAATCCTTGAAGAACTCGCGCAGCAGCTCGAGGCCGCCGCCGTTCATCAGCCAGGCGTTCTGCTGGCGGCTGTTGAGGCCGAAGGGGATCGCGGTGTCGAAGGCCAGCGTGGGGTCCTTGCCGATGTACCAGTACGACGCGGCATGGCCCATCTCGACGGTGCCGTCCTTCACCGCATCCAGCACGCCGGGGGTCGGGACGATCTCGCCGGCGGCGAACAGGGAAATCTGGAACTTGCCGCCGGTGGCTGCGGCGACGTGCTTCGAGACCGTTTCGGCAGCACCGAAGATGGCGTCGACGGTCTTCGGGAAGCCCGAGGCGAGGCGCCACTTGATGGCCGGCAGGTCGGCGGCGAGGGCCGGCGCAGCGGCCGCGCCGGCAGCAAGGCCGGCACCAGCCTGTTTAAGGAAAGAACGTCTTTCCATGGAGTTCTCCTCTTTCTTGTTTGGCGATCAGGCGAAAGTGTTGCGTGCCGGCATCAGGCGCCAGCGACGGTCATGCGGTCGACGAGGATCGAGCCGCAGTGTTTGGAACCGCGCACGAGCACGTCCGAGCCGATCTCGCGGATGCCCATGAGCATGTCCTTGAGGTTGCCGGCGATGGTGATCTCATGCACGGGGTATTGGATCTTGCCGTTCTCGACCCAGAAGCCAGCGGCGCCGCGGGAGTAATCCCCGGTCACGTAATTCACGCCGTGGCCGAGCAATTCGGTGACCAGCAGGCCGCGGTCCATCTGCTTGACGAGGCCGTCGAGATCGTACTGGCCGGGCTTGACCAGCAGGTTGTGGCTGCCGCCAGCGTTGCCGGTGGTCTGCATGCCCAGCTTGCGGGCCGAGTAGGTGCTCAGGAAGTAGCCCTGCAGCACGCCGTCGATGATGACCTCGCGGTCCTTCGTGGCCACGCCGTCGTCGTCAAAGGGGCTGCTGGCGAAGGCTTTGGCGAGGTGCGGGCGCTCGGAGATCTGGATGTGGCTGGGGAAGACCTGCTTGCCCAGGCTGTCGAGGAGGAAGCTCGACTTGCGGTACAGCGCGCCGCCGCTCACGGCATGCACGAACGCGCCGATCAGTCCGGCGGCGAGCGGAGCCTCGAACAGCACCGGCACTTCGCAGGTGGGGATCTGGCGGGCGCCCAGGCGGGCCAGGGCGCGGCGGGCGGCGAAGGTGCCGATCTCGTCGGCGTCGGCCAGCTCGGCTGGATCGCGCTTGCTGGTGTACCAGTCGTCCCGCTGCATGTCGTCGCCTTCTCCGGCGATCACCGAGCACGACAAATAGTGGCGCGAGCTGGCGTAGCCGCCCATGAAGCCCAGGCTGTTGGCCGAGATGAAATGGGATTCCTGCATCGACACGCTGGCGCCATCGGAGTTGCGGATCTCCGGGCTCACCGCAAAGGCGGCGCGCTCGCAGCGGCTGGCGAGCTCGATGGCGTCTTCGGTGGAGATCTTCCAGGGGTGGTACAGGTCGAAATCGGGGAAGTCCTTCGCCAGCAGGGCTTCGTCGGGCAGGCCGGACGCGGCGTCGGGCGCGGTGAAGCGGGCAATGGAGACGGCCGCATCCACGGTGGCCTTGAGGGCATCCTTCGAGAAATCGGAGGTGCTGGCGTAGCCGCGCTTCTGGCCGTCGTAGATGGTGACGCCGACGCCCTTGTCGCGGTTGTATTCGATGGTGTCCACCTCGTCGCGGCGGACGGTGACGGACTGGCCGAACCCTTCCGACACATCCACCTCGCAGGCGGTCGCGCCGCGCTTCCTTGCGAACTTGAGGATGTCTTCGGCGATGGTCTTGAGGTTGTCCTGACTGAAGCTGAAACGGTTGTCGGCCATGGCTTTGCGGGTGGGGCTGGGGCTAAAGGCTATAATCTTACCCTTCCCGCGCCTTTTTCACCCCCCAGATGGCCAAGCACAAATACAACCCAGACGAAGAATTCGACGGCCCCAGCAAGTCGCAGCTCAAGCGTGACAGCGCCGCCCTGCAGGATCTCGGCCGTGAACTGGCCGAACTCGGCAAGGAGCGCCTCGCCAAGGTGCCCATCGACGAAGACCTGCGCGACGCGGTCAAGGACTACCAGCGCTTCACCGCCCACGAGGCCAAGCGCCGCCAGCTGCAGTACATCGGCAAGCTGATGCGCAGCGTCGACCCGGAGCCGATCCGTGCCGCGCTCGACGCCTTCAAGGGCGTGTCGGCGGTCGAGACCGCCAAGATGCACCGCCTCGAAAACCTGCGCACCAAGCTGCTTGAAGACGAGAAGACCCTCCACGGCATCGCCGAAGCCCATCCGGGCGTCGATCTGCAGCAGCTGCGCGTGCTGCGCCGCAATGCGATCAAGGAGAAGGAGCAGAACAAACCGCCGCGGGCCTATCGCGAACTCTTCCGGGTGTTGCGTGAGCTCGAAGAAGGCGGCGCCGCGACCGAGGAATTCGACGACGAAGCCGGAGACGAGGAATGAGCGACGTGGTGAAGATCGGCCTGGTGTCCATCAGCGACCGGGCCTCGGGCGGCATCTACGAAGACAAGGGCATCCCGGCCCTGCAGGACTGGCTGAACAAGGCCCTCACCACCCCGTGGGAGCCCGTTGCCCGCCTGATCGCCGACGACCAGCCGACCATCGAGGCGACGCTGATCGAGCTGTGCGACGTGGCCGGATGCCATCTGGTGCTCACCACCGGCGGCACCGGCCCAGCCTTGCGCGATGTGACGCCGGAAGCCACCCTGGCCGTCGCCCACAAGGTGATGCCGGGCTTTGGCGAGCAGATGCGTCAGGTGAGCCTGGCTTTCGTGCCTACCGCGATCCTGTCACGGCAGGTGGCGGTGATCCGCGGCAGCAGCCTCATCATCAACCTGCCGGGCCAGCCCAAGGCGATCGCCGAAACCCTGGAAGGGCTGAAGGACGCCGACGGCAACCCGAAGGTGCACGGCATCTTTGCGTCGGTGCCGTATTGCGTCGATCTCATCGGCGGGCCGTACATCGAGACCCACGACGCGGTGGTGAAGGCCTTCCGGCCCAAGTCGGCCATCCGTCCGAAGGCCTGACGGCGCTTCAGCCGAGCCCGAACCCGAACCCGGCGCGGAGCGTGGCTGCGCCGGGGGCCGCGAGCAGCCAGCCGACGGCTGCGCAATTGAGCAGCACCGTCATCCAGAACACCGCGCGGAAGGATTCCTTGCGCGTCTTGTGGCGCAGCACCTGCTGGGCGACCACCGCGCCCGGCCAGCCGCCCACCAGCGCGCACAGGTGGAGGGTGTTTTCCGGTGTGCGCCAGGCGTCGGTGAGCGCCGCGCGCTTGTCCATCCAGTAGAGCAGGAAGGCCAGCACGCTGGCGCCGGCGTAGAGCCATAGCAGCGCGCGGGGTGCGAAGCCCTTGAGCGTTGCGCCGATCAGCACGACGCTGAACACGGCCGCCACGAGCGGTGCGGCCGTGCTGTCGCTCCGTGGGGCGCTGCCTTGCCGGGCCTTGCCGACGAGGTCGATCTCGTCGGCCCGAGGCCGGCCTTTGCCATCCACGCCCAGTTCGTAGGTCAGCAGATCCCCTTCTTCAGGCCGGCGCCCGCCCGTGCGGAAGGATCTGGCGTGGACGAAGACGCGGCCTCCGCCGCCGTTGGGCGTGATGAAGCCAAAACCCTTGGCGTCGTTCCACTGGGTGAGCCTGCCTTGAAAACGCATGACGGGACTGAGCCGGATGAAATCCTTGCGGACGGGATGCGCATTCTATCCCATCGGACTATTTTGCGAAGATCCGGATCACCTTGCCTGTAAGCCTGGGCGGCTGGGGCAGATAGCCGCCGGCGAGCTGCTTGCGCCGCTCCTGCTCACGCCACCAGGCACGGATGCCGAGGAGTGCGGCGGTGATCACCGCGTAGATCAGCGGCTCGGTGATGTCCTTCTTCACCAGCCACCAGAAATGCACGCAGCCCAGCACGGCGATCGGGTAGATCGCCCGGTGCAGCGCCTGCCAGCGGCGCCCACCGAGGCGCCGGATGGCCGCGTTGGACGATGTTGCTGCCAGCGGCGCCATCAGCACCAGGGCCGCGAAGCCGACGGTGATGAAGGGGCGCTTGAGGATGTCCTTGGCGATCGCGTTCCAGTCAAAGAACTGGTCCAGCCACAGGTAGGTGAGCAGATGTGCTGCGCCATAGGCAAAGGCGAACAGCCCGAGCATGCGGCGCAGGCGCACCACCCAGTGCCAGCCGGTGAGCTTGCGCAGCGGTGTGACGGCGAGGGTGATGAGCAGGAAGCGCAGCGTCCAGTCGCCGGTGCCGCGGGTGATGGCCTCGATGGGGTTTGCGCCGAGGGTGTCGAGCTCGAAACCGCGCCACAGCAGGAAGGCCGGCAGCAGGCAGGCGGCGAAGAGGACGGTCTTGATGGCTGCGAGGTGGGTGTTGCCAGGATTGATCATTATCGGAAATCAGAAGAAGCGGCGCAGATCCATGCCGCCGTAGAGCGACGCGACCTGGTCGGCGTAGCCGTTGAACATGAGCGTCTTGCGTTTGGTGAATTCGCCGATCCGGCGCTCGGTGGCCTGGCTCCAGCGGGGGTGGTCGACCTCCGGATTCACGTTGGCGTAGAAGCCGTATTCGGACGGGCCGGCCTTCATCCAGGCGGTGAGCGGCTGCTTTTCGACGAGGCGGATCGCGACGATCGACTTGCCGCCCTTGAAGCCGTATTTCCAGGGTACGACCAGTCGCACCGGCGCGCCATTCTGGACCGGCAGCACCTCGCCGAACAAGCCCACGGCCAGCAGCGTGAGCGGATGCCGGGCTTCGTCGAGGCGCAGGCCTTCGAGGTAGGGCCAGTCGAGCACGCCGCGGGTCATGGTGGCCTTGTCGTAGTGGCTCACGAACTCCACGTACTTGGCGCTGCCCTGGGGATCGACCTGCTTGAGCAGCGCGGCGAGGGGAAAGCCTACCCACGGAATCACCATCGACCAGCCTTCCACGCAGCGCATCCGGTAGATGCGCTCTTCCAGCGGAACGAGCTTGATGAGCTCGTCGATGCTGAAGCTGCGGGGCTTGTTCACCAGCCCCTCGACCCGCAGCGTCCACGGCGCGGGCTTGAGGCGGAAGGTGTTCTCGGCCGGGTCTGCCTTGTCGGTGCCCAGCTCGTAGAAATTGTTATAGGTGGTGACAGCCCGGCGCGATGTGGGCGGCTCGGTGGTGCTCAGGGGGCTGGCGGCGATCGGGCCGAGGCCAGCGGCGTTCGATGTGATCGGCAGGGCGGACGCCAGGGCCAGCGTGCCGGCCTGGGCCATGAAGCGGCGGCGGGCGTGATACACCGCCGGATCGGTGATCTCGGACGGCAGGATGTCGTCGGGGCGACGGATCAACATGATGGGCTCTCGGTGTTGGTGTGCTCGGGTAGACGCGGCGGGGCGCTGGAAATTACAGCGCCGGGCGATTTTATTTTCGTGGTTCGGGGCATTTGTCGCCGGTTGCCGGCTTTGGGTTCCCGGCGCATTGATCCGACATTACCGCAAGCGCTTCGGCATCCGGCTGCCCGGGTGGCTTCGCGCGTCGGGTGGGTTCGTCGGATGGCGGGGTTTGCGCCTAGCAGGTGCCAAGCCGACTCTGCTAAACTCGCCGACTGTTCAAGGTCTGCCGCGCGCTGCCGTCTACCCGGGCTTCATTCTGTTCGGGATACGGGTCTGGCGAGCCTGCATCCATTCTGCCAAGCCTGACTCCGGTTCCTCCATGCGCATTCTGCTCAGTAACGACGACGGTTATTTCGCCCCTGGCCTGCAGGCCCTCGCCGCGGCTCTTGCCGAGGTCGGCAAGATCGATGTGGTGGCCCCGGAGCGCGACCGCAGCGGCGCCAGCAACTCCCTGACCCTCGATCGTCCCCTGTCGTTGCGCAAGGCGGCGAGCGGCTTTCACTATGTGAATGGCACGCCGACCGACTGTGTCCATCTGGCCGTCACCGGCATGCTCGACGAGCTGCCGGACATGGTCGTGTCGGGCATCAACCACGGCGCCAACATGGGCGACGACACCATCTACTCGGGCACCGTGGCCGCGGCCACCGAAGGCTTTCTCCTCGGCGTGCCGGCCATCGCCATCTCGCTGGTGGCCAAGGGCGCGTCGGATTTCAGCGCGGCGGGGCGCATCGCCCGCGAACTGGTCGAGCGCTTCCAGCGCGACCCGGTCCGCCAGCCCACGCTGCTCAACGTCAATGTGCCCGATCTGCCCTACGACCAGATCAAGGGCATCCAGGTGACGCGCCTCGGCAAGCGTCACAAGGCCGAGCCGACGATCAAGTCGCTCACCCCGCGCAACGAGACCGTCTATTGGGTGGGTGCCGCCGGCAGCGCCCAGGATGCGGGCGAAGGCACCGATTTTCACGCCGTGGCCAACGGCTACGTGTCCGTCACTCCGCTTCAGATCGATTTGACCCATTACGGGCAGGTTGCCGGCATTCGCGACTGGCTGGGCAAATGACCAGCGAGGTCTTGCGAACGGCCCTCCAGACCGCCCAGCGCTCCCGCGCGCGGATGGTCGAGCGTCTGCGCGAGCAGGGTGTGCGTGACGAGAAGGTGCTGGCGGCGATGATGGCCGTGCCGCGCCACCTGTTTGTCGAGGAAGCCCTGGCCACCCGTGCCTACGAAGACACGGCGCTGCCCCTCGGCCTGCAGCAGACCATCTCCCAGCCCTTCGTGGTGGCGCGGATGATCGAACTACTGCGCGCCGGCCGCGAACTCGGCAAGACGCTCGAGGTCGGAACCGGCTGCGGCTACCAGGCCGCGGTGCTGTCCCACGTGGCGACCGAGGTGTATTCCGTCGAACGGCTGCGCCTGCTCCTCGACCGGGCGCGCAACAATCTGCGCCATCTGCGCCTGCCCAACGTCCGCCTGAAACATGCCGACGGTAGCGTCGGCCTGAAGGAAGCCGCGCCCTTCGACACGATCATCGTTGCCGCCGCCGCGCCCAAGGTGCCGCCGGCCCTCACCGAGCAACTGGCCGAAGGCGGCCGGCTGATCCTGCCGGTGGGCGCTGCCGACCAGAGCCTGGTGCTCATTGAGCGCACGTCCCGCGGCCTCCGAGAAACACGCCTGAGTGCAGTGCGCTTCGTGCCGCTGCTGCCCGGCACAGAATGACTGACCCGACCGAATGATGTTGTCCCGTTTCAAGTTTGCCCGTGTTCCTGCCGTCTTCGCCGTCGCCCTGGTGATGGCGGGTTGCGCCTCGAAGGCGCCGGCGCCCGTCTCCGATCGTTCCCGCCCGGGCTCGGCGGCCACGTCCGCCTCCACTGATCAGCCTGCGCCTCCGCCGCGGGTGGCCCGTCCGGGGTATTACATCGTCAAGCCGGGCGACACCCTGATCCGCATCGCCCTCGACCACGGCCAGAACTACCGCGACATCGCCGCCTGGAGCGGCCTCGAGAACCCCAATCTGATCGAGGTGGGGCAGGAGCTGCGCATCCGTCCGCCCGAATCCGGCGCGGTGGCGCGGCCGATCAACACCAACTCCGGCGTCGAAGTGCGTCCGGTGACGCCGGTGGCCAGCGCACCCGTCGCGGCCAGCGCCTCGTCCGACGGCCTGCGCCGCGAGCCCAAGGGCGGCAAGGTGCCGTATTCCGAGCAGGCCTGGGCCCAGGCCCAGAAGCCCGAAGCGGCTCCGGTTGTGGTGGCGAAGGTCGACCCGAAGCCGGAAACGAAACCCGAGGTCAAACCCGAAACCCGGCCCGAGGCGAAGCCGGAACCCAAAGCGGATACCAAGGCCGAACCCGCAAACGGTGAAAAAATTGACTGGGCATGGCCGACTTCCGGCAAAATCATCGCGGGTTTCAACGACACATCCAGCAAGGGCGTCGACATCGCCGGCAAGCCGGGTGACCCTGTGCTTGCCGCCGCCGGAGGCCGCGTGGTGTACGCCGGCACGGGTTTGCGCGGATATGGCAAACTGGTGATCGTGAAGCACGACAACAGCTTCCTCAGTGCCTATGCCCACAACCAGAACCTGCTGGTCAAGGAAGGCCAGGCGGTGACGAAGGGGCAGAAGATCGCCGAACTCGGCGATACCGACAGCGATCGGCCCAAGCTTCATTTCGAGATCCGCCGGCAGGGCAAGCCTGTTGATCCGGGCAAATATCTCCCTCCCCGCTGATTCTGGCGAGTCTCGGGGGAAGCAGGGTAGAGTAGGGCTAGTACGACTATAGACGCCGGATTTCACCCTCGCCGATTTTTGGGTGGATACCGGACGGACGACAGGCGCGGTGCCGGCCTGTCGGTGTTTCTCCCCAAAAGAGACAGCGAGGGCGTCATGTTCGATTCGGCAGTGCCGGAGGAGATGGAAAACACCGAACCGGATCTACCCCCGGAGGTTGAAGTCTTTCTCGAAGCTCCGGTCGTATCGTCGGTGGATACCGACTTCCTCGGTGACGTCACCCAGCTTTACCTCAACGAGATCGGCGTCAATCCGCTGCTTACCGCAGACGAAGAATTATCGTTGTCCCGGCAGGTCCGGGAAGGCAACTTCAACGCCCGTCAGACGATGATCGAACGCAACCTGCGGCTCGTCGTCAATATCGCCAAACACTATCTCAACCGCGGCATCCCGCTCCTCGATCTGGTCGAGGAGGGCAATCTCGGGCTGATCCACGCCCTCGAGAAATTCGACCCCGAACGGGGCTTCCGCTTCTCCACCTACGCCACCTGGTGGATCCGCCAGAACATCGAGCGGGCGATCATGAACCAGTCGCGCACCATCCGCCTGCCGGTGCATGTGGTGAAGGAACTCAATCAGGTGCTGCGCTGCCAGCGCCAGCTCGAAGCCGCCAGCAATGGCGACACCACCGTCGAGGACGTGGCCCGTGAGCTTGCCCGGCCAGTGGCCGACGTGCGGGCGATCCTGGCCCTCAACGAGCACACCGCGTCGCTGGACGCCCCCCTCGACATCGATCCGACCCTCTCCATCGGCGAATCCCTGGCCGACGAAGACGCCGACACGCCGGATGTCCAGATCCACGATCTGGAAGTTGGCACCCTGGTGCGCGAATGGATCAATCAGCTGAGCGACAAGCAGCGGCTGGTGATCCGCCACCGCTACGGCATTGACGAGTGCGAGGTGCAGACCCTCGAGGAGCTCGCCGACAGCCTTGAGCTCACCCGCGAGCGTGTCCGCCAGATCCAGCTCGAAGCGCTCGGCCAGCTGCGCCGGATCATCAAGCGCCGGGGCGTCTCGAAAGACGTGCTGCTTTAACTTCCCGAATCACCCGAAAGTCCGTTCGCAATGACCGAATCCGTGCGCGTGTATCACAACGCCCGCTGCAGTAAGAGCCGCAGCGCCTGCCAGTTGCTCGAAGAAAAGGGCGTCCAGCTTGAGGTGGTGGAATACCTGAAAAACCCGCCCAGTCGCGATGAGCTTGCCGATCTGCTGAACAAGCTCGGCCTGCCCGCCGAGGCCATCGTCCGCAAGGGCGAAGACATCTACAAGTTCGACTACAAGGGCCGGAGCCTGAGCAACGACGAATGGCTGGATGCGCTCGCGGCGCACCCGATCCTCATCGAGCGGCCGATCGTGGTGCGCGGTGATCGGGCGGTGGTTGGCCGCCCGCCCGAGAAGGTGCTCGAACTCTTCGCCTGATCGCCCGATCAGGCGCCGGCCTCAGCGCTGGTTCTGGCGCTGGCTGACCTGGGCCGCCGTCCGCGCGGCCTTCACGGCTTCGCCCAGCTGGAACACCGACATCGCGTAGAAGCTGCTGCGGTTGTAGCGGGTGATCACATAGAAGTTCTGGTAACCCAGCCAGTATTCGCTGTCCTCGCCGGGCGTCACCAGTTCGACGAAGGCGGCCTTGCCGGCTGGCGTACTGCCGTCGACGGGCTTCACGCCGTAGCCGGCGAGGGTCGCGTTGTCGAAGGCGGGGTTGATGTCGTTGGCGATGAGCGGCGGCAGGTTGGCGCCGGGCTCGACATTTGCGCGGATCGCCACCGGCGCCCCGGTTTCCCAGCCATGCATCTGCATGTAGCGGGCCACGCTGCCGATGGCGTCGGCCGGGCTGTTCAGCAGGTCGATCTGGCCGTCACCGTCAAAATCCACCGCATAGTTGCGCACGCTGCTGGGCAGGAACTGGGGCAGGCCCAAGGCGCCGGCGTAGGAGCCCTGGTAGTCCAGCGGGTCGCGGTGCTGCTCGCGGGCCATCAGCAGCAGGGCTTCGAGCTCGCCGCGGAAAAGCTCGGCACGACGCGGGTAGTCGAAGGCGAGGGTGGAGAGCGCGGACACGGCCTGGTAGTTGCCGGTGTTGCGCCCGTAGATCGTCTCGACGCCGATGATCCCGACGATGATTTCCTCCGGTACGCCGTATTTCTCGCTGGCGGCCTTGATGGTCGCCTCGTGACGCTTCCAGAAGGCCAGGCCGGCCTTGATGCGGACGGGCTCGATGAAGCGGCCGCGGTAGCGCTGCCAGGAGCGTACGCCCGGGTCTTTCGGGGGCGAGATGTACTTGATCACCGACGGCTGGAATTCGGCGCGCCGGAAGATGTAGGTGAGGGCGTCCTTGTCGAAGCCGTGCTTCTGAGTCATCTCGTCGATGAACTGCTGGGCTTCGGGGCGATCGGCGTAGCGCTCGGCGTGGCCGGCGGTGGCGAAGAGGGACAGCAGGCCCGCAAGCAGGATCGGCGCAAGGCGCGGGCGGGTCGTCGGGGTGTTCATCGGGGGCGAAAGTTTCTGGTGGATTGGTGGAAGCGTTTCAGGCGGTCCGGGTCGGCCTCGCCGGGGCCGTAGCGAAGGCTGGCGTAGTCGGCGGCAATGGCGTTGATGGTGTCGGCCAGGTCGGGGCGTTCGCGGGCGAGCCGGCGGGCGTAGTCGAGGGGGCCTTCCCAGCTGTTTCGCGGCAGGCCCACGCTGGCCAGCTGCCGGCAGAAGCGGCGCCAGCCCCGGTCGATGGCGTCGGCCGGGGAGCGCTGGCGCAGGGCCCACAAGGTGAGCGCGCCCATGACGATGACGCAGCCACCGGCAAGCAGCGCCGCGAGGGTCTGCCAGTCTGGATCGCCAAAGCCGAGGCCCGACAGCAGGGCTCGCTGGCGGGCCGGATTGTACCCGAGAACCCATTGGTTCCAGCGGTTGTTGAGGGCGTCCAGACGGTCGCGCAGGCCGTGCAGCCAGGCCAGATCGGCGCGCACCAGCAGAGGCAGCCGGGCGCTGTCGGGCAGGGCTGCGGCGAGGCCGTTCTCGATGCGCTGGGGGGCGCTGGCGGCGGTCGGATCGACCCGCACCCAACCCCGCCCGGCGAGCCACACCTCGGCCCAGGCGTGGGCGTCGGACTGGCGGACGACGAGGGTGCCATCGACCGGATTGATCTCGCCGCCCTGATAGCCGGTGACGACCCGTGCCGGCACGCCGGCCGCGCGCATCACCACCACGAAGGCCGCCGAGAAGTGTTCGCAGAAGCCCTGGCGGGTGTCGAACAGGAAACTATCCACGTCGTCCCGCCCGAGGGGGAGGGGGTCTAGGGTGTAGCGCAGGCCGCTGCGCCGGAAGTGCTCGATGGCGAGATCGGGGATGTTGGCAGGGCTGCTGGCGCGGGCGCGCAGCTGGCGGCCGAGTTCGACGCTGCGGGGGTTGGCGCGGGGCGGTAGATCGAGCGCCTGACGCAGCACCAGGCCGGACTCGTCGAGCCCGACCGGGGTTTGGGGGTAGGACACCAGCTCGATCCGGCGGCGGCCCTGCACGGGCTCGCGGGCGAGGAGCTGGAAATCGTTGGAGATGCGCGTGCCGGCGGTGACGGCAGGGAAGTCGAGGGCCAGCAGCCACAGCTGGTTGTGGGGTTCGAGGGTGATGGCGTAGCTGTAGGCGGCGCCCTGGGGCTGGTAGGACGGCTGGTCGGCCAGTTGCAGCAGCCCGGCGCGCCAGGTGTGGCCGTCGAAGCGGGTGAGCACGGGGCCGCGCCAGTAGCGTTCGGCAGCGGGTGGCGGTTCGCCCTGGAAATCCACCCGGAAGGCGATCGCCGAGGATTCGCCAAGGCGGGCCAGGTCGCCCGGCGCCATGGTGTCCGAGAGGCCGCCGACGCGGTTGAAGGCGTCTGCCGGGAGCCCCCACAGGGGGCCCTGCACCCGCGGGAAGAGGATGAACAGCACCAGCATCAGCGGCAGCGCCTGGACGAGCAGCCGCCCGGCTTCGAGGGCGCGGGTGCGCGGCGATGTGCTCACCCGGCTCTGCAGTGCGAGCAGGCTGGCCACCGCGCCGAGGGCTCCGAGCAAGGACAGGGCCGCGATGGCCATGTCCTGCTGGTAGAGGTACTGGGTGAGCTGCAGGAAGATGCTGAGCAGCACCACCGAACGCCCGTCGCGGATCTGCCGGGTTTCGAGCAGCTTGAGCCCGAGGAGGCCCGCCAGCAGGGCCACGCCCGGGTCCTTGCCGAAGAAGTGCCGATACTCGGCGAGCACCGCGATGATGATCCCCACGGCCAGCGCCGAGAGCACGTGTCGATGGGGCAGGCGGCGTCCGCCGGTGGCGATGAGGGTGCGCCAGCCCACCAGCACGGCCGCGATGCCGGCGAGGAGCGGCGGCAGATGCCCGAAATGAGGAATGAGCGTGATCGTCGCGGTGGCCAGCAGCCAGCCGATCTGGTCCGGGCGCAGGCTCATTGGGCGGCCCTCCGGTCGCCAGCGGGGAGGCCATAAAGCGCCAGCGCGGCCAGGCAGGCGTGGCGGTGGGCGGGGCCGCGGGAGGGGGGCAGGTTGGTGCCGGGCAGGCGCAGGCCGTAATCGACGCCGGCGGCGTCGGCGTCCATCACCCAGCGGGCGATGCGCGACAGGCGGGCTTCCACCCCCATCGCCGGCGGCAGGTGATGCCAGTCGAGCCACACGGCCTGGCTGCCCGCGCCTTCGAATTCCTTGGTGCGCCAGGGGCCGCCGCGGGCGACGGTCTTCCAGGCCACGTGGCGGGGCGAATCGGCGGGTTGGTGATGGCGCAGGCCCGAGAAATCGTCACGTCCACGGCCACGTCCGCCCTGCCCGGGGCGGGGATCGTCGCCGTGGGGCAGGGGGGGCGCGTCGGCCTCGGGGGCTGGGTAGACGAGGCATTGCTGGTCGGGCTGGAAAAGGCTCCAGGCCCGGATCAGCCCCAGCGGGTGACGGGTTTCGAGGGTGAGCTGGGGCAGCTGCAGCCAGCCGCGGACGTGGGTGGCGACGGCCACCTCGGGGGCGGCGGAGGCTTCGGGGGGGATATCGAAGGGGGTGTCGCCGTTGGGCACGCCGGTGGGCCAGATCTTCAGGCTGAGCCGTGGGCGCAGGGTCGGGTTGTGCAGTACCACGCCAAAACGCGCCGGCGTGCCGCAGAAGACTGCGTCGCTGCGGCCCGGGCTGATGGAGAGATCGACGAGGTTGCGAAAGGCGTGGTGGATGCTGATCCACGCCACGCTGCCGATCAGGAAGGTGAGGGCGAAGCCGAGGCTGAGGCCGTAGTTGATCGACGCCAGCAGCATGGCCATGAGCGTTGCGCCCACCGCCAGGCCGAAGCGCGTGGGCAGCACGAAGATGCGCCGCTGGCCGAGGCGGATGGGGGTCGGCTCGGGCCCGCTGACGCGGAACAGCCAGCGCCGGAGCCGCTCCCGAAGGCCGATCGGGCGGGGCATCAGGGCAGCGGCACCGCTTCGATCAGGCGGCGCGCCAGGGCTTCCGGGGGCTGGGGCGCGTCGTCGGCGGCGCGCAGGCGGTGGCCGGCGACCGCGGGCAGCACCGCCTGCACGTCTTCGGGCAGCACGTGGTCGCGTCCGGCCAGCAGCGCCCAGGCCCGGGCGGCCGCCAGCAGGCCGAGGCCGGCGCGGGGCGACATGCCGAGGGAGAAGGCCGCGCCCTCGCGGCTCTCGGCGAGCAGGGCCTGGATGTAGTCGAGCAGGCGCGGGCCGGCATGGATCGCCCGGGCGGCGGCGAACAAGGCGTCCAGTTCACCGGGGGCGAGCTCGGCCGGCAGGTGGGCGATCAGGTCCCGGCGATCCTCGCCGGCCAGCAGGGCGCGCTCGGCGGCGCGGTCCGGGTAGCCTAGGGACAGGCGCATCAGGAAGCGGTCGAGCTGGCTTTCGGGGAGCGGAAAGGTGCCGATCTGCTCGGTCGGGTTCTGGGTGGCGATCACGAAGAAGGGCTGGGGCAGCGGCCAGGTCTGGCCTTCGGCGCTGATCTGGCGCTCCTCCATGGCTTCGAGCAGCGCGCTCTGGGCCTTGGGCGTGGCCCGGTTGATCTCGTCGGCGAGCACCAGCTGGGCGAACACCGGCCCCGGATGAAAGCGGAAGGCGCCGTCCCGCTGATCGTAGATCGACACCCCGACGATGTCGGCCGGGAGCATGTCGCTGGTGAACTGGATACGCTGGAACTGCAGCCCGAGCAGGCGGGCCAGCACATGGGCGAGGGTGGTCTTGCCGACGCCGGGGATGTCCTCGATCAGCAGGTGGCCACGGGCGAGCACGCAGGCCAGGGCGAGGCGTAGGGCGTGGTCCTTGCCGAGAATGATGCGGCTGGCGGAATCGATGAGGCGTCGGGCGATGTGAATCGGCATGGCGAAGGCTTTTTTCGTGGGCGGGTTAAGTGGATAATGATTCCACAACAGCGGGCAGGCTGTGCGGCAATGCCGGCATGGTCTGCTGCAACAATCAACGCGCTTCTGCGAGGTTTCGCGAGGGGAGGGTTTTTAATGACGAGTACCGCATTCATCACACACCGCGACTGCTGGCTTCACAACATGGGTGAGCATCACCCGGAGTCTCCCGAACGTCTGGCGGCTATCAACGACCGTCTGATCGCGGCGGGTCTGGATATGTACCTGGCCTTCCACGATGCACCGCTGGCGAGCGTCGAGCAGATCTCCCGCGCCCATCCCCGCCCTCACGTTGAGGAACTGCTGGCCAGCGTGCCCGAGCACGGCATCCGCCACCTCGACCCGGACACCGCAGTGTGCCCGAACACCATGAAGGCCGCCCTGCGCTCCGCCGGGGCGGGCATCCTCGCCACCGATCTGGTGATGTCTGGCGAGGTCGAGAACGCCTTCTGCGCCATCCGCCCGCCCGGCCATCATGCCGAGGCCGACAAGGCGATGGGGTTCTGCTTCTTCAACAACGTGGCCGTTGCCGCCCGCCACGCCCTTGAAGCACACGGCCTGAAGCGCGTCGCGATCATCGACTTCGACGTGCACCACGGCAACGGCACCGAGAACATCTTCAAGGACGACCCCCGCGTGCTGATGGTCAGCATCTTCCAGCACCCGTTCTACCCCTACAGCGGCGCCGACAACCCGGCGCCCAACATGGTCAACGTGCCGGTCAAGGCCGGCTCGCGGGGCGATGTCTTCCGCGAGATCGTGTCCGACATCTGGGTGCCGGCGCTGCGCAACCACGCTCCCGAAATGATCTTCATCTCGGCGGGTTTCGACGCCCACTACGAGGACGACATGGGTTCCCTGGGGCTCGTCGAGGCCGACTACATCTGGGCGACCGAACAGCTCAAGAAGGTCGCCGCCGAGACCGCCGGTCGCCGCATCGTGTCGATGCTCGAGGGCGGTTACTCCCTGTCTTCGCTGGCCCGCAGCGTTGTCGCGCACATCAAATCCCTCGCCGATCTGTGATCCGGCCGCGCGGCGGAACGCCTGTTTCGCCGCGCTTTCCTCCGGGCTGACCCCCTGTTTTGGTAACAGCAATTTGCGCCCGTCTATCCTTCCGGAAGTGATTGGGTACAATATTCAACTTTCCCTCTCTCCCGATAGCCCATGATTACCGGTTCGATTGTCGCCATCGTCACGCCGATGCTCGAGGATGGCAGCCTGGATCTGCCCCGTTTCCGCAGCCTGATCGACTTCCACATCAAGGAAGGCACCGATGCGATCGTCGTCGTCGGCACCACCGGCGAATCGCCGACGGTGAATGTCGAGGAGCACTGCGAGCTCATCCGCGTGGCCGTCGAACACTCTGCAGGCCGCATTCCGGTCATTGCAGGCACCGGCGCGAACTCCACCCGTGAAGCCATCGAGCTCACCGAGTTCTCCCGCAAGGCTGGCGCGGTGGCTGGCCTGTCGGTCGTGCCCTACTACAATCGCCCGACCCAGGAAGGCATGTACCAGCACTTCCGCGCGATTGCCGAAGCCAGCCCGCTGCCGATGATCCTCTACAACGTGCCGGGCCGCACCGTTGCCGATCTCGCCAACGACACGACCCTGCGCCTCGCCGAGATCCCGAACATCATCGGCATCAAGGACGCCACCGGCAGCATCGATCGCGCCTGCGACCTCGTCGCCCGTGCCCCCAAGGATTTCGCGCTCTACACCGGCGACGACATGACCGCCATGGCCTTCATGATGCTTGGCGGCCACGGCACCATCTCGGTCACCGCCAACGTCGCGCCGCGCCTGATGCACGAGATGTGCGTCGCCGCCATCGCCTGCGACGGCCCGCGTGCCCGTGATCTGAACGCCAGGCTGGTCAAGCTGCATCGCGATCTGTTCTGCGAAGCCAACCCGATTCCCGTGAAGTGGGCGGTGGCGCAGATGGGCCTGATCGGCAACGCCATCCGCCTCCCGCTGACCCAGCTGTCCGAGCCCTTCCATGGTCGCGTCCGCGAGGCCATGCGTCAGGCCGGCATCGAAGTCTGAAACGGTTCCACCTAAGCGTGTCAAACCAGGACTGGTTTTTCCCACCCCGAGGGTTACGAATGCAAAGCCGAAAGTTGGCTTCCGGTGCGACGGTCGTCGTCGCGTTTGCGCTTGCCGGATGCTCCGGTTCCTTGTTGGAATCGAAAAAGATCGACTACAAGAGTGCGGCGGCCACCGCCAAGCGTCCCACGCTCGAGGTGCCGCCGGATCTCACCGCGCCCACCGCAGACGATCGCTATGCCGTTCCCGACGTGAGCCCGAAGGGCATCGCCACGTATTCGGCCTACAGCGCCGAGCGTTCGAACCAGGCTGGTACTGCCGCGGCCACCGCAGCGGGTGTCGCGCCCGGCGTGGCTGTGGCGCCCCAGTCCATCGACAAGATGCGCGTCGAGCGTTCGGGTTCGCAGCGCTGGCTGGTGGTGCCCGGCTCGGCCGACAAGATCTGGCCGCAGGTCCGCGAGTTCTGGCAGGAGAACGGCTTCATCCTCAACATCGACAGCCCTGACATTGGCGTGATGGAGACCGACTGGGCCGAGAACCGCGCCAAGATCCAGGATGACATCATCCGCCGGACCCTCGGCAAGGTCATCGATGGCATCTACTCCACGCCGGAGCGGGACAAGTACCGCACGCGGCTGGAAGCAGGCAACGACCCCGGCACTGTCGAGATCTACATCAGCCATCGCGGCATGATGGAGATCTACCCGAACGAGGCCAAGAACCAGACGATATGGCAGCCGCGTCCGGCCGATCCCGAGCTCGAGGCCGAGTTCCTACAGCGCCTTATGGTTCGCTTGGGCGCCGACGAGACCCGTGCCAAGGCGCAGATCGCTGCCGTGCCCAAGGCCGAGAAGGCCAGCCTGCAGAACGTCGAAGGCGGTGCTGCGGTTCTGGAGGTGCAGGAAGGTTTCGATCGCGCCTGGCGCCGGGTTGGCCTCGCGCTGGATCGCGTGGGCTTCACCGTCGAAGACCGTGACCGCGCTCAGGGGATTTACTACGTGCGTTACGTGGATCCGGAAGTCGACGTGAAGTCGAAGAAGGATGAGGGCATCTTGTCGCGGCTGGCCTTCTGGCGCAGTGACAAGCCGCAGGTTCAGTCTGGCAGCCAGTACCGGATCTACGTGAAGGGCGCGGATGCGTCGTCTTCCGTGCAGGTGCTGACCCGTGAAGGCGGTACGGACACCTCGACCTCGGCCCGCAAGATCCTGTCGCTGCTGCACGATCAGCTGAAGTAGATCGGTTCCTGTGCTCCACAAGCAAAACGCCGGCAATGTCCGGCGTTTTGTTTTGGTGCCTGCTTCCGCTTAAGGATTGTCCGCGGGCTGGCAACGGGCGTAAAAAAAGCCAACCCGCAGGTTGGCTTTTTTTCAACAGCGAAAAGATTACTTCTTTTCGGTGTTGGCAGCGGCAGCAGCAGCGGCGTTTTCGGCGGTGGAGCCAGCGGCGGCCGGAGCGGCAGCGGGAGCAGCAGCTTCAGCGGGCTTGGCATCAGCAGCCGGAGCGGCAGCGGGGGCAGCAGCTTCAGCGGGCTTGGCATCAGCGGCGGGGGCAGCCGGGGCGGCCGGGGCAGCAGCGGCGGGAGCAGCAGCCGGAGCTTCAACGGGCTTCGGCTCTTCCTTCTTGCCGCAAGCGGAAACAGCGAGTGCAACGAGAGCAGCAACCAGGAGAGATTGTTTCATTGTTGGTTTCCCTTATCGATAAATGAAGTACAACAAGCTTAAATCAGGAGCAATCAGGTGGGGGACCCGATCTGGCCCGAATCCTACCACGGAGGAAGTGCTTGAATAAAGACGTTGTTGCGTTGCCGCAACAAGCCCGCGGTGGTGTCAAGCCGGATTGTCAAGGTAACGCGCTATTCCATCAGATTTGCTGATGGATGAGCGAAGCCGCAGCAATACCAGTCATAAAGCAGCGCGATGCCTTCTTCCGACAAACCGGCAATTGTGTCGACGCGGCGGTTGTCGGCCAGAGCCTGGAGCGTGGGCTGGTCGTCGGTTTCGACCGGAACGGGCTCGCCGTTGATGAAGAAGTGGCCGTCGGTAAAAAGCAGCAGGCTGCGCGCATCGAGGCGGTAGCCGTCGGCGCTGCAGGCTTCCACGAACTCGTCGTGCTCGAGGGGTTCGTCGGGCGAGTCGAAGAAGACGTGGGGCTTGGGTTCGGTGAGGTAGGCGCCGAGGAAGCCGCGGACGTCGTCGCGGGTCCAGGTGATGCGCTGGAGGGTTTCGGCGACCCGGTCGATCATCTGGTCGCTGATCTGCGCCGAGTGGGCCTGGTGCTTGAGATCAGGGTCGGCGTAGATGCCGTCGAGCTGGAGGGTGTCCTGCAGGTAGCCGAGGAACTGCTGGGCGAGTTCCTGCGCCGTGGGCGAGCGGAAGCCGATGGAGTAGGTGGTGCATTCGCCGATGGCGATGCCGTTATGGGCCCAGTGGGGCGGCAGGTAGAGCATGTCGCCGGGCTCGAGCACCCAGTCGTACACCGGACGGAAATCCTGCAGGATCTTGAGCGGCGCGTCTTCGATGAGCGTGCGGTCGTCCTGGTCGCTGATGAGCCAGCGGCGCTTGCCGATGCCTTGCAGCAGGAACACGTCGTAGTTGTCGAAGTGGGGGCCGACGCCACCGTTATCGACGGCGTAGCTCACCATCAGGTCGTCGAGACGGGCCTGGGGGATGAAGTCGAAGCGGTGGAGGAGTTCGTCGCCATCGGGGCAGAACAGGTTGAGCCCCTGGATGAGCACCGTCCAGGGCTGCTTCTTGCGCTTGAGGTCGGACGCCTTCTGGGGGCCGTGGATGACTTCCCAGGTGGTGGTGGTGTGGGTGACGTAACGGGACTCGACGTCCGGATCACGGGCGAGCTCGAAGAGTTCGTCCTTGGTTACGACGCCGGTGAAGCCGGGAACCGCCTGGCGCACGAGGAGCGGTTTTTTTTGCCAGTATTCGGTGAGAAAGGTCTCGACCGACAGGCCGCCAAGAAGTGTATTTGTCATCCTGCAATTATAACGCGCCGGATTGCAACGGCTGAGCCCGCCGCTAAAATGGCGCCCTTCCTGTTTCGACCGTATTGCCATGCACGCAGCAGCCCCCCGCGAAGCCGTTGTCGAATCCCTTGATCACGAGGGGCGCGGCGTCACCCACGTCGACGGCAAGACGATCTTCATCGAGGGCGCCTTGCCCGGCGAGCGGGTCGAATTCGCGTCCTACAAGGTCAAGCCGAACTACGAGGTGGCGGATTTGACGCGGGTGATTTCGGCCAGCGCCCAGCGGGTCGAGCCGCGCTGCCCCCACTTCGGGGTGTGCGGTGGCTGCAGCATGCAGCATCTGGAATCCGGCGCCCAGGTGGCGGCGAAGCAGCGGGTGCTGGAGAACGCCCTCTGGCACATCGGCCGGGCGCGGCCGGATGTGCTCTACCCGCCGATCGTCGGCCCGGCCTGGGGCTATCGTTATCGCGCGCGGCTGTCGGTGCGGATGGTGCCAAGCAAGGGCGGCGTGCTGATCGGCTTTCACGAGCGGCGCAGCAGCTACGTGGCGCCAATGGAAAGCTGCGCGATCCTGCCGCCCCATGTGTCGGCGATGGTGCCGCGTTTGCGGGCGCTGATTTCCGGCATGTCGGCGCCGGATCGTCTGCCGCAGATCGAGATTGCGGTGGGCGAGGGGATCACGGTGATGGTGTTCCGGCATCTCGTGCCGCTCTCCGCGGCCGACACGGCCCGGCTGGTCGCCTTTGGCGAGGCGGAGTCGATCCAGGTGTGGGTGCAGCCGAGCGGCCCGGATTCGGCGCGTCGGCTGTTTCCGAAGGATGCGCCGGGGCTGGCCTACACGCTGCCGGAGTTCGGTGTGTCGATGGCCTTTCGGCCCACCGACTTCACCCAGGTGAACATGGGCATCAACCGGGTGCTGATGCGCCGGACGATGCAGCTGCTCGATCCGAAGCCCGGCGAGCGGATCGCCGACCTGTTCTGCGGGCTCGGCAACTTCAGCCTGCCGATTGCCCGTCTGGGCGCCTATGTGGTGGGTGTCGAGGGCAGCGACGCGCTGGTCCGCCGGGCGGGCCAGAATGCCGCCGACAATGGCCTTGGTGAGCGCTGCGAGTTCCACGCGGCCAACCTGTTCGAGGCGACCGAAGACAGCCTGGCGGCGCTCGGGCCGCTGGACAAGCTACTGATCGATCCGCCCCGGGAAGGGGCGATCGCGGTGGTCAAGGCGCTGGGCGTGTGTTCGCCGAAGCGTATCGTCTATGTGTCGTGCAACCCGGCCACGCTGGCCCGGGATACCGCAGTGCTGACCAACGAGAAGGGCTACAGGCTGATGGGGGCGGGCATCGCCAACATGTTCCCGCAGACATCCCACGTGGAATCCATCGCGCTCTTCGAGCGGGCCTGAGGCCGCAAGGCTCCAATGAAAAAGGCGACCCGAAGGTCGCCTTTTTGCTTTCCGCTGCGGACGGATGTCAGTCGCGCTCGCCGCCAAAGGCCATGATGAGGTTCAGCAGGCTCACGAAGACGTTGTAAACATCGAGGTAGACCGCCAGGGTTGCCGTCACGTAGTTGGTCTCGCCGCCCTGAACGATGTTGCTGATGTCGTACAGGATGTAGCCCGAGAACAGCAGGACCACCGCCGCCGAGATGGCCAGGTGCAGCACCGGCATCTGCAGGAAGATGTTGGCGACCATCGCCAGCAGGACGACCACCAGACCCACGGTGAGGAACTTGCCCATGTTGGTGAAGTCACGCTTCGAGACGCTGGCGATACCCGCCAGGGTGACGAAGATCGCGCTGGTACCGCCTGCCGCGAGGGCGATCATCGAGCCGCCGTTGGAGAAGCCCAGGGCAACCTGCAGGATGCGCGACAGCATCAAGCCCATGAAGAAGGTGAAGCCCAGCAGCAGTGCGACGCCGAGGCCGTTGTTCTTGTTCTTCTCGATACCGTAGAAGAACGCGAACGAGATGCCCAGGAACAGCGCGAACGCAATGAACGGGCTGCCTGCCAGGAACGAGAACTGCATTTGCACGCCGAGCAGTGCACCGGCAACGGTCGGCACCATCGAGAGCGCGAGCAGCATGTAGGTATTGCGCAATACGCGGTTCGCGCCCTGCGACAAAACCTGCGTTTGCTGACCGTAAGTGTCGAGTTGCATGGATTTCCTCCAGATTGATATAAAGCAGACGACCTGCACTGCCTGAGAGTAACGGACGCCCCTGAAAGTTTCAACCGCGCGGCACATGCTAGAATGCGCGCCCTCGGAGGTGCTGCAGCGTGGTTGCTGCACGGGTCTTGATGGCCTCCGTAGAGAGAATCTGGAAGCTTGGCAGAGTGGTCGATTGCACCGGTCTTGAAAACCGGCAACCCGAAAGGGTTCCAGGGTTCGAATCCCTGAGCTTCCGCCAATACGAAAATGACTCGGCGCAACTTCAGCGAGTGCGCGGCAGTTTGAAGATAGTGACAAGAAGCCGCCTTCGGGCGGCTTCTTGTTTTTCAGGGGACGCATCCTCAGGGGGCTGCGCGCGCATGTTTTCCGTCCACGCTGACCGTGTCCGATCATGGCAGAAGCTGGAGCGTGGTGACGGAGCCTGCATGTAACCCGATCCAGATCAAGGAATTCGGGTGCGCGGAGCGGCAAACTGGCGATACCCGACAAATTCAGTCGGATTTTATCGACACCCCAGGAGCGCCTCGATGCAAACCATTCACGTCTGCAACCACACCACCCCGGAAGCCCTGTACCCCTTCGACGCTCGCGGCATTGCCAAACGTTTTCGCCATGCGGCGATCTTCGGTGCGTTGGACGCGCTGATGCCCGGCGAGACGATGCGTTTCTGCAACGACCACGACCCGATCCCGCTGCTGGGCCAGCTGCAGCAGCGCTACGGCGAGAAGGTGACGATCACCTACCAGCAGCGCGAACCGGGCGCGATCGTGATCGATTTTGCCAAGATCGCCTGATGTTCCTCATTCAGCAACAATGAAGGCTTCATTGTTGCTGGATCAGCATCAAATTGCGGGGCGGGTGATGCCGTCGTCGCCCCGCACGTAATCCAGCGCCTCGTGCTGCAATAGCACCGCGGTCATCGTGGCGGGGGTGATGATGCCGGCCAGCCGGCCGTCTTCGCCCACCACCGGCACGCCGGCCTGCCCGCCGGCGCCCAGCAGGTCGGCGGCCACGGCGATGCCGTCGGTGGTACCCGCGCACTGCAGGCCAAGGCCGGGTGTCAGCATGATCTGGCCGGCCACCTCGGGTTTGTTCGAGTGGGTGCCGAGGGTCGGGCGCAGCAGGCGACGCACGTTGTCGCCGATGCCGCGGGAGCCGTCCGGCTCCACGTGGCGCAGGAAATCCTCCAGGCGCAGCAGGCCGATCACCCGGCGGCTGCGGTCGATCACCGGCAGCATCGCCAGATTGTGGCGGTTCATCAGGCGCCAGGCTTCGTTCAGTTCGGTCGCAAAATCCACCTGAACCGGCGCCGGGGTCATCACGTCGCCGCAGGTGAGCAGCACGTGGCGGTGGAAGGCGTGGCGCGCGGCGCGCTGGAAGACCTGGGTCAGGTCGTCCTCGCTCACGTCCAGGTAGGCGTCGATCTCCTCCAGCGCGGCGGCGATGTCGGGCTGGCGGATGCCGGCGGGGCTCGGGCGTGTTGGCTGCGGCGCGGCGGTCGGCGGCGAGCACAGGGGGTAGCGGCGGCCGGGGATCAGGTTGTTCACGGCGGTGGCGGCCATCAGCATGGCGACCACGTTGCAGGCCGCGGCGCCCAGGCTGGTGGCGGCATCCAGCCCCTGGGCGGCGGCGCTGGCCATCACGATCGCCATTGCGCCGCCAGGCGGATGGATGCAGCGCAGCCGCGCCATCAGCCACACCGACACCGCCACCGCGGCGCCCACCGCAAGATACGCGTCGGGAAGCCAGTGGCCGCTGGCAAAGCCCACCAGCGCCGGCAGCAGCAGCCCGCCCATCACCGACCAGGGCTGGGCGAGGGGGCTGTGGGGCAGCACGAAGAGGATCACCGAGGTGGCGCCCAGCGGTGCCAGCAGCCGACGGGCCTCCGGGGCTACCGGCAGCACGTACAGCACGCCCTCGAAGATCATCACGCCCAGCAGGGCGGCCAGGGTGCTGCGGCGGCGTTCGGGGGGCGAGATGGGTGCGGCGTCGGCGAACAGGTAGCGCCGGGCGAAGTCGTGAAGGGCTTGGCGGACGGAAGGCATGGCTTGCTGGGGGCCGGTGGAGCCGGCAGTCTGCCGGGCTTTGCGGCGGTCGGCCTTGATGTGGGTTTGGTCGGATCGGTGGTTCCTGGCGGACAATCCGGTCTGATGGCTCGGGGACGAAAGACAGGAGCAGGCAGTGCTGATTTATCTCGGCTGTAGCGCGGTGGCGGCCTTTGCGCTGGCGGTGGGGCTGACGGTGGCGGGCGCGCCGCCGGCGGCGGTGGCCCACGCGGCCTTCGCGCTGGGGGCGATGCCGCTCATCTTTGCGGCGATGGGGCATTTCGTGCCGGTGCTCACCCGCAGCCCAGGCGTGGAGCCGGTGATCCACCGGCTGCCGCTGGTGATGCAGGCGGCCGGCGCGCTGGTGGTGGCGGTGCTGGTCGGCGCGATGCCCGGCTGGGGGCTGCATCCTGCGATCCTCGCCGGGCTGGTGGCGACCGGGCTGATGCTCGGCTGGACGTTTCGGCGGGGCGCGGCATGCCTCGGCAAGCCCCATCCGGGCCTCGCCTGGTACAAGGCCTCGCTGGCCTGCCTGCTCACGGCGCTGGTGGCGATCCTCGCCGGGCTGCTGTGGCCGGCGGGCTACGCCGTGCTGCGGCTGGCGCATCTGCATCTCAACACCCTCGGCTTCATCGGGCTGGCGGCGGTAGGCACGTTGCATGTGCTGATGCCTACCGCCCTCGGCATGCCCGATCCCCAGGCCGCGCTGCGTCTGCGCCGGCAACTGCCGTGGGCGATTGGTGGCGTGGTGGCGAGTGCGCTGGCGGGGCTCGCCCACTGGCTGGCGCCGCTGGGGGCGCTGGTGCTGGCTGGCGTGGTGATCCACACCCTGGCCGGCTGGCTGAAGACCCTCGGCGCCCGGCGGATCATCAACGATGGCGCCGCGGTGGCCTTGTTTGGCGCCGGGCTGGGCCTGCTGGCGGTGATCGCGGCGGGCCTTGCCCACGGCCTCGGCGGGATGCCAGGGCGGCCGGCGGTGACGGGTTTCTTCGCGCTCTTCCTGCTGCCGCTGGTGACGGGCGCGCTGTCGCAGCTGCTGCCGGTCTGGCGCTTTCCGGGGCCGGCGACGCCACCGCGGGCACAGCTGCGGGCCAGGCTGGTGCGCTTTGGCGCGCTACGCACGGCGCTGTTCCTGGCCGGTGGCGGCCTGCTGACGGTGGGGGTGGCGGCCGGTGCGCTGCTGCTGGCGGCGGGTGTGCTGCTGTTTGCTGGTGTGCTGGTGACGGGGCTCCTGCGCACGCGATCGATGCGCTGAACCCCGGGCCGCCGAGCCGGGCAGGGTCAAGGCCCGCCGGCTGTGCTATCTTCCAAGGTTTTCGTTTTTCATTTCGGCGAGAACCATGCGCTACATCTCCACCCGCGGCCAGTCTGCCCCCCAATCCTTCTGTGACATCCTGCTTGGCGGCCTGGCGCCGGATGGCGGCCTCTACCTGCCGGAGACCTACCCGCAGGTCACCCGCGCCGATCTGGATGCGTGGCGCAAGCTTTCCTACGCCGAACTGGCCTACGCGATCCTGTCGCGCTTCATCGACGACATCCCCGCCGCCGACCTGAAGGCCATCTGCGACAAGACCTACACCGCCGACGTCTACGGCTACGTGCGCGACGACGCCAAGGCCGTAGAGATCACCCCGGTGCACTGGCTGGAGCCGGGCAAGCTCGGCCTGCTGGAGCTCTCCAACGGCCCGACGCTCGCCTTCAAGGACATGGCGATGCAGCTGCTGGGCAACCTGTTCGAGTACGTGCTCGACAAGCGCGGCGAGCAGATCAACATCCTCGGCGCCACCTCTGGCGACACCGGCTCCGCCGCCGAATACGCCATGCGTGGCAAGCACGGCGTGCGCGTGTTCATGCTGTCGCCCCACGGCCGGATGAGCGCCTTCCAGCGCGCCCAGATGTACTCGCTGCAGGACGAAAACATCTTCAACATCGCCGTGCGCGGCATGTTCGACGACGCCCAGGACGTGGTGAAGGCCGTCTCCAACGACCACGCCTACAAGGCCAAGTACAAGATCGGCGCCGTCAATTCGATCAACTGGGCCCGCGTTGCCGCCCAGATCGTCTATTACTTCAAGGGCTACTTCGCCGCCACCGAGAACAACGACCAGCAGGTTTCGTTTGCAGTGCCGTCGGGCAACTTCGGCAACATCTGCGCCGGCCACATCGCCCGCCAGATGGGCCTGCCGGTCGCCAAGCTGATCCTCGCCACCAACGAGAACGACGTGCTCGACGAGTTCTTCCGCACCGGCATCTACCGCCCGCGGGGCACCGCCGAGACCCACGCCACTTCCAGCCCGTCGATGGACATCTCCAAGGCCTCCAACTTCGAGCGCTTTGTGTTCGATCTGGTGGGCCGCAGCGGCGACACCGTGCGCGCCCTGTGGAGCAAGGTTGACGCTGGCGGCGCCTTCGATCTGTCCGCCTCGCCGGAGTTTGCCAAGATCGGTGACTACGGCTTCGTGTCCGGCAGCAGCAACCACGCCGACCGTCTGGCGACGATCCGCCTGGCCGACGACAAGTACGCCACCGTGATCGACACCCACACCGCCGACGGCCTCAAGGTGGCGCTTGAGCTGCGCGACACGGCCGTGCCCACGCTGGTGCTGGAAACCGCCCAGCCTGCCAAGTTTGAAGAGACCATCGTCGAAGCCCTCGGTCGCAAGCCTGCCCGCCCGGCCGGCCTCGAGAACATCGAGGCGCTGCCCCAGCGCGTCGAGGTAATGGATGTGGACGCCGACGCCATCAAGGCGCTGATCGCCCGGACTGTCGACGCCGGCTGACCGCCGACGTCAGAAAGCCCCCCGCATCGCCGGTTCAAGCCGGCGGGCGGGGGGCTTTTTTGTGCCTTGCGCGAAGGCGTGTCAGTCGGCCGGTGGGGGCGGGGGGTGGATGTCGGCGCCGTGGGGCAGCGGATCGGTGAGGCCGGCCGGGATGGGCGATTGCCAGCACCAGGCCTCGATCGCCGGCAGGCCGTAGCCTGCCCGGGCCTTGTTGCACTGGTCGTCGCCGGGCTGCACTTCACGGCAGGGCGCGGGGCGATGTTCGTAGATCGTGCAGCCGACCCGCTGGCCGACCTCGCCGGCCAGGGCGTCGCAGCGGGGCGCCCGCTGGTTGGTGCCGGCCATGCAGCTGAAGCGGGGGTTGATCGGCTCCGTCAGGTCGGCAGGAATGCCCCGGGCCTCGGCTTCGGCCCAGTAGAAGGAAACACGAAAGAAGGCGCAGCAGGCGCCGCAGTCGAGGCAGTGATTGGCGTCGGAGGTGCTCATCGGACGTCGGGCTGATTCGAATGAAATCGGGAACGGATTCTGGCACGACTTACGCCATTTGGGTAGCTTCGGATGGTGTCAGTACGTGGCGCCGTCGCAGTCGTCCTGCTGCTGGGCAGCTTGCAGGTAGCGCCCGAGCAGGCCGTCGCCGTCGAAATGCGCATCGAGGGCGGCCACGCTGGCGATGCGGTCGAGGCGAAAGCTGCGGAAATCGCCGCGCAGCTCGCACCAGGCGCCGAGGGTCCAGGTCTCGCCCCAGAAGACCAGCCCGACCGGGTGGATGATCCGCTCGCTGGCGGCGCCGTCGGCCCGGGTGTAGGCGATGCGCAGCTTGCGGTGGGCGGCGATGGCTTCGCGCAGCTCGGTCATCGGCGCACGCATGGCCTCGGGGACACGGAAGCCGGGCACCAGCAGGGCATCGCGGGCGGGGTCGTGGCGCAGGGCCTTGGGCAGCACCGATTCGATGCGCAGCAGGGCGCGCTCGGCGGCGCGGCCGAGGGCCGGGTCGGCCCAGCGTTGCACCATCCGGCTGCCCAGGGCGAGGGCGGCGAGCTCGTCGGCGTCGAACATCAGCGGCGGCAGGCGGTAGCCGGGGCGCATCAGGTAGCCCACGCCAGCCTCGCCGCTGATGGGCACGCCGGAGCGGGAGAGGTCGGCCACGTCCCGGTAGATGGTGCGCTCGGAAACCTGCAGGGCTTCGGCCAGCTCGCGGGCGGTGACGGCCCGGCCCCGGTCGAGGAGCAGGACGATCTGGAACAGGCGGTCGGCACGGCGCATGGGGGGCTCCTGACACAAGGCTGTCAGGATAGCGCGGCAGGCCGGGGGATGCGGGCAGGCTCCTGACGGCAGGGTGTCAGGAGGGGGCAGCCAGAATGGCGGCTCCAATCAACCCGCATTCAGGAGCGCACCATGAAACGACTCATCAACTGGTTTGAAATCCCCGTCACCGACCTGGACCGGGCCTGCCGCTTTTACGAAGCCACCTTTGCCATCACCCTCAAGGTGGAGGAAATGTGCGGGATGCGCATGGCGGTCCTTCCGTACACCGACCCGGCCACTGGCGGCGCGCTGCTGGCCTGCCCCGACGGCAAACCCGGCGACCACGGGGTGGTGATCTATCTGGATGGCGGCGACGACCTCGCCGTGCCGTTGGCGCGGGCGGTGGAGGCCGGCGCCACGGTGCTGATGCCGAAGACCGAGATCAGTCCGGAGATCGGCTTCATCGCGATGTTTGCCGACAGCGAAGGCAACCGGATCGGGCTGCACTCGCCGGGGGCGGGTTGTCAGGGGTGATCGTGGTCGTCGTCGTGGGCGTCCATGTCCAGCGGCCATAGCCGGTGGGCGTCGAGGAGCAGGCGGTAGCGGGCTTCGCTGGCGTCGAGCCCGGCCAGCCGGGCGGCGAGGCGCGCTTCGTGGGCCAGGCGGCGGGCGTTGAGGGTGTCGGTGAGGCTGCCTTCGCCCAGCTGCCAGGCCCGTTCGGTGAGGTCGGCGCTCTTGCCCAGGGCGTCGGCGGCGGCCTGCTGGCTCTGCCAGCCGGCCCAGGCGGCGCGGGCGCGGCGATGGAGGGCGGCGGCTTCGGCCTCGACCTTGCGCAGCACGCCGGCCTCGCGCCACGAGGCGGTTTCGGCGTTGGCGACGGCGGCGTCGGCGTCGGCCCGGCGGCCGGCGCCGGAGAGGGGAATGAGGAGGCTGAGGCCGACGACCTGCTCTTCGCTGCCCTTGTCCCGGGCCATGTGCACGCCTACGGCGGGGTCGGGCCGGCGCTCGGCGTCGGTGCGGCTGGCGCCGATGCGGGCGCGGGCGCTCTCGGAGCGGGCCACGCCCAGCTCGTGGTTGTGTTCGAGGATCGCGGCGATCCAGCCGGCGGCGTCGTCATCCACCGCGCTCGGCGGGGTTTCGGGCACGCTGGGCGGCAGGGTGAGGGCGGGGTAGAGGCGGCGCAGGGATTCGGCGGCCACCTGGGCGCGGCCGATGGCCTGGGCCAGCTGGGCTTCGGCCTGGGCGAGTGCGGCGTCGGCCTGCAGGCGTTCGAGGCGCGGGGCGTCGCCCAGCTCGACCCGGCGCTGCACCACCTGGGCCTGGCGAGCGAGGATGTCCCGCTGGCGGCGCCACTGGTCGGCGGCGGCGTTTTCGCGCAGCCAGTCGAACCAGTTGGCGAGCAGCATCCGGCTGGTTTCGTGGAGGGCGTCACCGCGGGCGATGCGGGCGCTGGCGATGCCGGCGGCACCGAGTTGGCGGTCGAGATCCAGCTTGCCCGGCAGGCGGACGGCGCGCTCGACGCCCACTTCCCATTCGTTGTAGCGGCCGGCCGGCGCGGGCCGCACCCGGCGCTGCTGGTCCATCAGGCGCAGGGTCCATTCGTGGTTGCCGGCTTCGAGGCGCCGGCTGCGGGCTTCTTCCACCGAAATCTGCGATCCGGCGGCGCGCACCTGGGGGCTGCCGAGCACGGCGTCCAGCACCTGGGCGCGGGGCGGCAGATCGGGGGCGTCGGCGGGGTTGGCGGCGTGGGCCCACAGGGGCAGGGCGGCCAGCGTCAGGGCAAGCAGGCGGCGCTTCATTCGAGCCTCCCGAAGGAAAGGGCCGGGGTGATCCAGAAATACACCCGGCTGCCGGCGAAGCGCTTGCGCAGGATGGCCAGCAGCGCCTCGGCGGCGTCCCGCGTGGTGACGTGCTGGACGCGGCAGTAGGCGGCGCGGCCGCGCACTTCCTCGGCGGTGCCGACGAAGCGGATGCGCTCGCCGTGGCCCTCGACGGCATCGGTGGTGAAGCCGGGGGCGAGCTCGGGGTGTTCGAGCAGGGTGTCGATCAGGGCATCCTCGACCTCGGCAGGCATCACGAGGGTCAGGACGACGGGGGACGTGTCTGGGCTCATTGGGCGGTGGGGGCGGCAGGGGCGATGCCGAAGCGGCGGTACAGCAGCGGCAGCAGGAGCAGGGTGAGGGCGGTGGCGCTGACCAGCCCGCCGATCACCACGATGGCGAGGGGGCGCTGGACTTCCGAGCCGGGGCCGGTGGCAAAGAGCAGCGGCACCAGGCCCAGGGCGGCGATGCTGGCGGTCATGAGCACCGGGCGCAGGCGGCGTCTGGCGCCTTCGACCACCACCTGGCTGATGGGCATGCCCCGGGCGTGGAGCTGGTTGAAGTAGGTGACCATCACCACCCCGTTGAGCACCGCGATGCCCAGGAGCGCAATGAAGCCCACCGAGGCCGGCACCGAGAGGTATTCGCCCGAAATGGCCAGCGCGAAGATGCCGCCGACCATCGCAAAGGGCACCATCGCCAGCACCAGCAGGGCCTGGCGCACCGAGCCGAAGGTGGAGAACAGCAGCACGAAGATCAGCCCGAGGGCCACCGGTACCACCACGCCGAGGCGGGCGGCAGCGCGCTGCTGGTTCTCGAACTGGCCACCCCACGCAAGGCGGTAGCCGGCAGGCAGCGGCACCTTGGCGGTGACGGCGGCCTTGGCCTCATCGACGAAGCCGACCAGATCGCGGTCGCGCACGTTGGACTGGATCACCGCGTAGCGCTGGGCGTTCTCGCGGTCCACCTTCACCGGGCCGTCGATGCGCTCGATGCGGGCGACGCTGGCCAGCGGCAGGCTGTGGCCGTCGGGCGTGGTGATGCGGATCGCGGCGAAGGCGTCCGGGTCGCTCTGCAGGCTGCCGGGGCCGCGGATGAGCAGCGGCACGCGGCGGCCGGATTCGATCACCGTGCCGGCGATGCGGCCTTCGAGCAGGCTGCGCAGGCTGTTCTGGACGTCCTCGACATTGAGCCCGAAGCGGCCGGCGGCGAGGCGATCCACCTGCACCTTGAGGTATTGCACGCCCTCGTTGCGGATGGTGATGGTGTCCTCGGCGCCGGGCACGGCCTTCACCACCGCCTCGATCTGGCTGGCGAGGTGGTTGAGGGTCGGCAGATCGGGCCCGTAAAGTTTGATCGCCAGATCGCCGCGCACGCCGGTGAGCATCTCGGAGACGCGCATGTCGATGGGCTGGGTGAAGGTGAGGGCGATGCCGGGGAAGTTCTCCATCACCGCCCGCAGCTGGTCGGCCAGCCAGTTTTTGTCCGGCTCCCGCCACTCGTCGCGGGGCTTGAGGACGAGGAAGGTGTCGGTCTGGTTGAGGCCCATCGGGT